>NZ_JAMXEX010000005.1:0-237045 GCF_025370775.1 Ancylothrix sp. D3o
GCCAAGTAGGCGCAGGGGAAAAGCAGCAGGCCAGACCAGCCGATAAATACGAAGCGATCACGCTTTAACCAGTCATCAAGGGCGTCAAAGATGCCTCTTTGGGCTGGGGCGCGTCCGACTGCAATGGTCATTTTGTTCTAAGCCTCTTGTATTAAAACGGCGAGGTTTCTAAGTAAGTTAACATAACTATATAAGAAATTTACCAAAATTCGTACAGCCCTTCTGAAAAAGTTGGGTTATTCCCCTGCAAAATGAATTTCATTGTGTTAACCCCGGCAATAAGATGACTGGACAAACTCTCTCAAAAAATGACCGCATTCTGCGGCAAAACATTGTCGGTTCCCGCCGGCTCAGCAATTATTTCTGGGCGTCTGTCATCTCCTTGGGTGGCACCGGCTTTTTGCTCTCTGGCGTTTCTAGCTATCTGCACAAGAACTTCCTGCCCTTTGCTGACCCCACTCAGCTGATCTTTGTCCCCCAAGGTTTGGTGATGGGACTCTATGGAGTTGCAGCTTTGTTGTTGAGCCTTTATCTCTGGCTGTCCATTATTCTCGATATTGGCGGCGGTTACAACGAATTCAACCAGCAAACCGGCAAAATTAAAATTTTCCGCTGGGGCTTTCCGGGTAAAAACCGCAAGGTTGAAGTTGACTGCTCGACTGATGATGTCCAGTCTGTGCGCGTAGATATCAAAGAAGGCTTAAACCCCCGTCGTGCTCTTTACTTGCGTCTGAAAGGCCGCAGGGATATCCCCTTGACTCGTGTCGGTCAACCGATTAGCTTGTCTGTGTTGGAAACTCAAGGCGCTGAGTTGGCTCGCTTTTTGGGTGTGCCCTTAGAAGGTCTATGATTGTAAGGCCGGCCCCATAAAGGCCGGTCTTTATGGTTTGTATTGAAGACAAATATGAGATTTCAAAGTTTGTTGATTTCTGCTTTTTTGGTGAGTGCGTTGTTGTTGGGTGGGTGTGCGTCTCAGCAAACAGCCACCGAGTCCACAGCAACCGCAACGGAGGCCAAAACTACCCCCTCTGCCCAAACAACAACCCTGGCCGATAATCCCCAGTTTGCCAAGTTACCTCGTTTGGAGGGTAAGGCTACGGTGGTGATGGTGGTGAAGGGCCAACCTATTACGATTGAAGTTGATGGTACTAATGCACCAATCACGGCAGGCAATTTTGTCGATTTGGTGCAGCGTGGTGTTTACAATGGTTTGGTGTTTCACCGTGTGGTCAGAGAACCTCAGCCTTTTGTGGTGCAAGGCGGCGATCCTCAAGGCAAAGATGCCAATGTGCCGCCTGAAAGTTTAGGGACTGGTAGTTTTATTGACCCCGCCACCTCTCGTCCCCGTTTTATTCCTCTCGAAATTAAGCCTCAAGATGGCAAAGACCCCATCTACAGTCAAACCTTAGAGAAGGCTGGCGTGCGTTCTGCACCGGCCCTACGTCACAAACGCGGCGCCGTAGCAATGGCCCGTTCTGCATCGCCCGATTCTGCTTCGGCTCAGTTTTATTTTACTTTGGCCGATCTGCCGTTTTTGGATGGCAGTTATGCCGTTTTTGGCAATGTCACTGAAGGCATGGATGTGGTAGATAAAATTGAACGCGGCGACCGCATTGAGTCTGCGAAAGTCACTAAGGGTGCCGAAAATCTCAAAACCGGCTCGTAGGCTCTGCCCACCATCCCTGAGAAATTTGTAAATTTTTGTAACAACTCCGGCTTTGCAGGGTGAGCACGCCCGCATCACCCCTAGCGGACGCGGCGCTCACACCCCTACGGCCCAGCTTAAACAAAGGTTGAAAGATATGGATGTTGTTGTTACCGGCATAGGATTGATTTCAGCTTTAGGTCAAGACTTGCAATCAAGCTGGAATGCTTTGCTGACAGGAATTCCGGGAATTCATCTATATCAACCTTTTGCGGAATTACCACACCTGCCCCTGGGTTTAATTGAGCAAAGGCCGGTTGATTTATTTGAGTTAATTCAGCAAGTGGTGGCGCAGGCGGTAGCGGATGCCGGTTTGCTTTTACCTCTGTCTAATTGTGGCGTGGTAATTGGTTCGTCTCGTGCTCTTCAAGCAGAATGGGAACGTTTGGCCGGTATCGGGGCCATGCCTCTGTCCGACTCTTTTATTCGCGCCCTCCCTCACACACCGGCCATCTCAGCAGCCCGTCAAATTGGCTCCACCGGCCCGGTTCTAGCCCCAATGGCCGCTTGTGCAACGGGAATTTGGGCCTTGGCGCAGGGGTTTGGCTTAATTCAACGCGGTGAGTGTGAGCAAGTTTTGGCCGGTGCCGTCGAGATGCCGGTCACACCTTTAACGCTGGCGGGGTTTGCCAAAATGGGCGCTTTGGCTGAAACCGGCTGTTATCCCTTTGACCGCCATCGAGAAGGTTTGGTTTTGGGGGAGGCCGGTGTTGTATTTATCTTAGAGTCCCTGACAGCCGCGCGGCGTCGGGGTGCAAAAATTTATGGAAAAATTTTAGGTTTTGGCTTGACAAATGATGCTTTTCATGTAATCTCTCCTGATATGAGTGGCAAGACGGCGGCGGTAGCGGTTAAAAACTCTTTGTATAGAAGTAAGTTGTCTGCTAAGCATATTAATTATATTCATGTTCACGGCACCGGCACAACTTTAAACGATCAATGTGAGGCAAGGTTGATTGAAAAAATATTTCCTTTTGGGGTGCCGGTGAGTTCTACAAAAGGCGCAACTGGTCACACTTTAGGTGCATCAGGGATGTTGGGAGCGGCGTTTTGTTTGATGGCTTTGCAAGAAGGAATTGTACCACCTTGTGCGGGGTTAAAAAATCCAGAATTTGACTTAGATTTTGTTAGAGAGGCACGGAAACTAGCCCTCGAAAATGTGCTTTGTTTCGCGTTTGGTTTTGGCGGTCAAAATGCCGTGATAAGTTTGGGCAAATAATAGCCCAAACCGCAAACTTGCATCCTTTTAAAGCACAGAAAAAGATTCAATAATTTTTGCAGCTTCTTGAGGATCAATTTCATTACGACACTCAGAAACCCGTTGATTTGGACGTTCACCATAGTAAGCTTGACGCGCTAAGGCTGCACCAACAAGCCGGTAAAACGGCCCCGTGCCGGCCCATTCCATATAAAGTAAAGATTGGGGAGACCTTTGACGCATTTCTGGCATTTCGTATTGGCCGTAATAAAGGATTGATTTACCTAAACTGCCGACATTAACTGCTATTTGATTTGTCAAACCGGGCGGGCCACCAACACCGCCGCCGGTGGCTTCAATGGCAAAACAAACATTATTTGAATTGCGGTAAACAATGCCATATTGCGGCCCAAATCTACAAACTCCTTTTGCACTGCGTTGAGAACCACTAGGACAAGGTTTTATGTCTATTTTGGCAACGCGGAAACCGGCAGGAATATAATTCGGAACAAAAACAGTAATTCCCAAAGATTTTAAATCTTGCGTTTGCGTTTTATTTAGCTGCGCTTTTGCTAATAAGTTGGATGGATTTTGAGCCAAAACCGGCCCCATACCTACTGCCAACGCACACAAGATAAAACTCAAGCCAAAACTTGCTGCTTTTTTCATTCTTTTTCTCCTTATTTAACGAGATTTTTTCAGTAAATGCTAATAACAGAACTTACCCAGTAGGACGCGACAAAAGGTTTTTGCGTAGAGATATATCTGACAAACCGGCACCTGATGAGACAATCCTCTTAAAAAGTTTTTTTCCAATAAAATTGAGTTATTCTCGGCCTGTCAAAGGTTGATTATTTGTTAGTTAAAATTGGTTTGTTTGAACCGGCCCGAATGTTCAACAAATAGCATCTATTACCTCAGCCGTCAATAACTTTGTTACAATTTATAACCTCAGCTAAAAAATCCACACCCTTTCGGCTATACAAGATCCATATAGCGACATCAAGCTTTGTAGGTATAGGCTTCGCTCATTCGCCTGATTAGCCGCATTAATAAATCATCCATCGATCATAGCGGCAACCAGCCGTGCGTTCCTTAAAAAAACCTGCCATCTTTATCACATTGCAAAAATTAAGAGAAGATAGATCAGCATCCTCCTCACTCTTTCATCCAGGTATCGGCACATGGATCTCAAAAATCACCCATTTATCACCTACTTTGATACCCTGCAAGCCGAAAAACTGTGTCAGCAAGCAGTCGTAGAAAATTTTTCCAGCGAAACTATAATTTTTGAAGAAGGAGAAATACCCGACTATTTATACCTAGTTTTAGAAGGACAAGTAGAATTTTCAAAACACATGGGAATCGGCAAAAATCAAATTGTCGCCTTCGCAAATATAAACGAATTTTTCGGAGAATTTGGAGTATTAGACGGACAGCCTCGCAGCGCCAAAGCTACCGCCACAGCCGGCACAACTCTCGCCAAAATTCCCTGCGATCAACTGATGGAAATTTTACATCAGACAAACGGCGGAGTCGTCCTGAATATTTTTCGCCATATCATTCAACGACTGCGAGGAACCACAGAACAATTAGTCAGCCAAGTGGTGTACAAAGAAAAAATGGTCTTAATAGGAGAAATGATCAACACCCTCATCCACGATTTCAAAAGTCCCTTTACCAGCATTCAACTCGCTAGCGAAATGCTTAAAGAACAGCATCTCGACGCGGATACACAAGAATGGTGCGAACTCATTCAAGCGCAAATTACCCAAATGTTATCAATGGCCGATGAAGTCCTCGAATTTTCACGCGGAAACTCTACTTTATACAAAACTCCTATCAACGTCATCGACCTTTTAAACCGCTTTCATAGACTAAACCGCAACTATTTTCAACACACAAAAGTTGCTTTTATTTTCGACGCTCCCGATCTGACGCTAAGCATTGACGAAACAAAAATATTGCGGGTTTTACAAAACTTAGTTAGCAACGCCGTCGAAGCATTTAATGACCAAGGGGGAGAAATAGAAATCAAGGTTCGAGCCACCGGCAACCGTGTCCAAATCAAAATTGCCGATAATGGCCCAGGCATTCCCCAAGAAATTCAAAAACGCTTATTTGAGCCCTTTGTTACCTATGGTAAAAGTGGGGGAACCGGCTTAGGAACTGCAATTTCCCAATCAATTATCAACGCACACGGCGGCGAAATTTCCTTTCAATCCAAAGTGGGGGCCGGTACAACTTTCTACATCTATTTACCTCTTTAATTCCAAACACCCGGTTTCTTTAACAAACCGGGTTTTTAGAAACTCTCAAGCCGCCGCAACTTCCTCAGCAACTTGCTGACGAACAGGCACTAAAATCGTAAACTCAGAACCCATCCCCACCTGAGAATTAACCAAAATTTTACCCCCATGCTTCTCAACAATTTGATAACAAATAGAAAGACCTAAACCCGTACCTTTCCCCACCGGCTTCGTCGTAAAAAACGGGTCAAAAATCTTCTCCAAAATTTCCGAAGAAATCCCCGATCCACTATCTTGAATACGAATTAAAACCCAATCCCGATTATCTCGATAAGACTTCTTACCAAAAACACTTAATTGTTGACTATCCCCTCGCAACAACTCAGTGTAAATAGCAATCTTACGCAACCCATGATGGCTTTCCACTGCATCAATAGCATTACTTAAAATATTCATAAAAACCTGATTAAGCTGCGCCGGATAACACTCAACCGTCGGCAACTCCCCAAACTCCTGAAGCACCTCAATAGCCCCACGATTGCCCTTTTCCTTTAAACGGTGCTGTAAAATCATCAGCGTACTTTCAATACCCGAATGAATATTAACCCGCTTCATTTCTGCCTCATCCAACCGCGAAAAATTACGCAAACTAATCACAATATGCCTAATTCGTTCAGCCCCTACCTGCATAGAAGAAAACAACCTCGGTAAATCTTGCATCAAAAAATCCAAATCAATTGTATCAATATAGGCCCGCACCGGCCCCACCGGGTCAGGATAATACTCTTGATAAAGCCGCACCAACTTCTGCAAATCTGCAATATACTCCCCCGCATAAGTGAGATTTCCATAAATAAAATTTACCGGATTATTAATCTCATGGGCCAACCCCGCCACAAGTTGACCAAGAGAAGACATTTTCTCGGTTTGAATTAACTGCCCTTGCGTCTGCTTTAACACCTGCAAAGTTTCTTCTAACTGCCCCGCTTTCTCTCGCAGTAAAGCTTCCGATTTGCGTAAATTTTCCTCGACAATTTTGCGTTCTGTAATATCTAAAATCGTGCCAAATAACTTAACGATTTTTCCTTTTTGATCACAAATCGGCTGTCCTTTTGCAGCCAAATAGCGAATTTCACCATCAGGGCAGATAATTCGCTGATCAAACTCATAAGGTTTGCCCTCATTCACAACCCGCTTTACCGATTTTTTAACATTTTTTAAATCTTCAGGATGAACTTTTTGCAAATATTCAGCAAAAGAAGGCTCAATTTCACCCGGATTTAGCCCCAAAATTCTAAATAACTCATCTGACCAAGTAACCAGGTGAGTTGAAACATCAAATTCCCAACAACCAACATGGGCTACCTTCTGAGCTTCTGCCAATAAAGAAGCCAAAGAGCGAGTTTCTGCTTCACTTTTCCGCAAAGCAATTTCTACCCTTTCTCGATAATTAATTTCCTCCCGCAACTGATTAATCACGAGCCATAATTTGCGGGTGCGTTCTTTAACTTGATCTTCGAGACCATATTTTGCTTTTGCCAGTTCTGCTTCAGCTTTTTTGCGTTTAGAAATATCTTCAACCACAATAATAAAATATTTGGGTTGTTTGCTTTCAAGGCACTCTCTCACCAAAGCAACCGTTAGATTTACCCAAACCACAGAACCGTCTTTACGCCTACAACGTTTTTCAATAGAATAGGTAGAAATTTGGTTTTCTATCAAAAGCTGTCTCTGCTCTAAATCGGCATCTAAATCTTCAGGTAAAATAATATCGGCAAAAGTTAAAAGCTGCACTTCTTCAGCCGAGTAGCCAACAATCTCACAAAAGCGCTTATTAATTCGCAAAAAGCTTCGATCTAACCCGCAATGAGCAATGCCAACCGCTGCTTGTTCAAACGTGGCGCGAAAGCGCTGCTGGCTTTCTTTTAAAGAAGCAATCATTTTGTTTTGTGCCGCTTCCGCTTCCACTCGATGCGTGATATCAATGCCGGTGGCAATTAAATATTTAAGAGAGCCATCTTTATTCAGCAAACCCGTATTTGTCCAAGCTATCCGCCGGCGATTTCCATAACGAGTAATGCAGTCGCTTTCTTGTTCTTTTGGAAAGCCACCATAACTCGGTGAAACTTCTGGATGTTGTCCAAAATTTGGATAAGGAAAATGTAAAGGCCCGTCTATTTTTTCTTCGTGTGCCAAATGCCAACGCTGCAACCAATCTGGCACATCTTCCGGCGCCAAAAAAACTTGCCAGAACATTTCCCCTTCTAATTTTCGCGCTGGGTAGCCGGTCATTGTCAAGCAGGCCCGATTAAATCTCACAATGCGTCCGCAGCGGTCTAGCACAACCACTAACGCCCCCGCCGTGTCCAAAATGGCCGCCAGCAAATCGCGTTCTTCTTTATAACTAGCCTCCGCTTGTTTGCTTTTGCTAATTTCCCAACACAGCCCCGCGCTTACCCGCATTCCGTTTTCATTAGATAAGCAATGTCCGCGACTCGCCAGCCAGCGAACCCTCCCATCAGGTAAACAAACTCGAAATTCAATCTCCCACTGCGCTAAACCGGCCAACATTTGCCGAAAAACAAGCCGATCCTCTGGATGCACAAGTTCCAGCAAACTTTGCGTATTTACCGCAAAACTCCCCTCCGCTATCCCAAACAAAGGTTCTATATTTTCAAACCAAGCGAGTTTTTCCGAACTCACATCCCACTCCCACCAACCCAACTGAGCATTAGCCAACACTGATTTTTGCCGATTATTTAACTGTGCCAGACTTTTCATAAGCGAGGATTTTTAAACGTTAGTGGTTATTTCCTAATTCTTAATTGCCCGTTTGTCAATCACAAAGCTGATATCTTAAATTATAAAGAATCCTTTAAATTGCAAACGGCAATTATTTGGGTAATTCAAACAGCTTTATTTGCGCTGTTTTAAAAAAAGTAAATCTTCCCTGATTTTAAAAAATATTGCAAATTAAATGTTTATGGCTTAACCGCAGACATAACAGCAGGCTGTCGATCAAAGTTAGATTCGTAACATTTTGTTATAATTTACCCCTCCTAAAAATCCTTTTCATAATCGCTTCAGCCTACAGAGAAACCGAAGCTACGGGTTTATGTTTTAAAGGTAGCATAATCGCCAACTCGGCGCCCTCACCCGGCTCAGAATTGAGCCAAATGTGACCGCCATGCTTTTCAATAATTTGATGACAAATAGAAAGCCCCAAACCGGTACCTTTCCCCACAGGCTTCGTTGTAAAAAACGGGTCAAAAATCTTATGTTTCATCGCCGGTGAAATTCCTGGGCCATTATCCGCAATCCGAATCACCGCCCAAGTATGACAAGAACTTAAAGAAGAAAACTCCCCACATTCTGCTGGCAAATTTTCCTTTAATTCCGTACAAATTGTAATCACACCATCTTTATTTTGAGCAACCAAAGCATCAATAGCATTCGTAAGAATATTCAAAAACACTTGATTTAAAGAAGCAGCATTACATTCAATTGTAGGCAACTCGCCATAATTCTTAAACACCGAAATTTTTTCCTGAGTAAGCCGGTTACTCAAAATCAATAAAGTATTATCAATCCCCTCGTGAATATCCACCCATTTAGCCTTAGCTTCATCCAACCTAGAAAAATTCCGCAACGACAACACCATTTGACTTATTCGTTCAGCCCCATTTTTCATAGAAGATAAAATCCTCGGCACATCTTCTGCAATAAAATCCATCTCAATTTCATTCAAATATTCTTCAATTTCTGGGCCTGGTTGCGGACAATGATCCTGATAAAGTTGCACCAACTTTAACAATTCTTCAAAATAAGTTTCCGTGTGGCTAAGATTGCCATAAATAAAATTAACAGGATTATTAATTTCGTGAGCAATACCGGCCACCAATTGCCCCAAAGACGACATTTTTTCACTCTGCACCAAATGCGCTTGAGTGCGTTGCAACTCCGCCAAAGTATGCTCTAACTGCGTTGCTTGTTCTTTTAACTGTTTAGCCGACAAACGTAACGCTTCCTCAGTTTGTTTGCGTTCCGTAATATCCCGCGCCACACAAATTAAACCAATCACCCGTCCGTCAGGATCACGATAAACATCTTTTTTCGTTAAATAAATTCGCGGCGAAGACACATTATCTAAACTTTCATCCCCCCTCACCAAAACCATCTCCTCAACCGTTTGAGTTGCGCCGCGAATCATAATTTTGCGGTCGCTTGTCATAATTAAACGAGCCGTTTCTGGCGAAAGCAATTCTAAATCATCCTTGCCAATAATTTCTTCCCGACTTCTTCCTAAAACCCCAGCCACCGCCGAATTAATTAACACATACCGGCCTTGGGTATTTTTCACATAAATTAAATCCGTCGTTCCCTCAATCACCGCCTGCAAAAGATTATAACTTTGTTGCAAAGCTTCCTCAGTTCGGGCGCGTTCTGTAATCCGTTGCTCTAAATTAAAAACCGTTTGTTGAAGTTGGGAAACCATCCCATTAAACGCCGATTTAAGATTGCCAATTTCGTCATCATAACTTCCCACAATCGGCTGTAAAGATTCAAAATTATGATTTTCCACAACCCCAGTCAAAGACTGCGCTAAATAAGCTAAATCTTGCAAAGGTTTACGGATAAAACGATTAAACAAAAACACCGTCAATAAAACCACACTTCCACTAACCACAAGCGATTGAACACCTGTAAGCATCAAAGACTTGAGCAATCTTTTCTCTGCTGAGACAGTAGAATAACCCAAACGCACCTCTCCCAGAGTCATCCTTTCCCAACGAATAGGAACCCTTATTTCTCGAATTTGGGAATTAGCGCCAACCTTCCCAATAAAAACAACTGCATTATTAGAAAATTGATTTGTCGCCCTCAACTCAGCAATTTTAAAATTTTCGCGGTTCAAAAATTCTGCCAGCGTTTGTCCATCGCCGTTAACAACTTTACTATAAGCAAAATCAGAATCGCCGGCCATTTGCTGCACCAGCGTTTGTAACATCCCTAAATCAGATTTTTTGAGAGCTTCCGTAGACGAACTGCTGAGCAATCTTGCTTGCATCATCGCTTTGCCGTTGAGATCGTCTAACTGTTCGTCAAATTGCCGGTAGCCATTCACCGCACCAAAAATCAATTGAATCACCACTAAAAAACTACCAGCTACCCACAAATAGCTAAAAGCTATACTATTTTTTAATGCACCGGAGTTCTTAAATTTTGGCGTCATTAGAGCTTAACCTGCTTCTGAATTGACACGGGGCGAAAAAGTTCACAAATAAACCTGAAAGTTGACAAATCAACCTTAGCACAGCGATTTCTCGTTGTCTGTTATCTGCATTTAGCCCTAAATTAGTATTCCCCCCCTTGCCCAGTAAAATAACCCTTACTGTGGTATCAAACCTAACTGCAACGGTTTAACCGGCAAAACTATCTCAAACTCTGTACCCACACCAACCTGGGAAAAAACACTAATTTGACCACCATGTTTTTCCACAATTTGGTAACAAATAGAAAGCCCCAAACCCGTCCCACTCCCCACCGGCTTTGTCGTAAAAAACGGATCAAAAATTTTCTCTTTAATTTCCGCAGAAATTCCCACACCCCGATCAGCAATTCGTACCTTTACCACCTCATTTTCAGCCTCTTTCTTTTCTAACTCCGTAGAAATTGTAATAACTTTTTTCGCCACCTGCTCTTCCATAGCATCAATAGCATTAACCAGAATATTCATAAAAACTTGATTTAACAGCGCTGGGTAACACTCAACTAAAGGCAAATCCTGATAAAGCTTTTTCACTTCCACATTCTTAGCCATCAGCCGGTTATTTAAAATAAGCAGCGTACTTTCTATCCCCTCATGCAAATCAACAGCTTTAAAATCCGACTCATCCAGGCGAGAAAAATTTCGCAGCGACAGTATAAGCTGGCGAATACGTTCCGCACCATTTTTCATCGAATAAATAATCTTCGGCAAATCTTCTCGGATAAAATCTAAATCCGTAGCCTCAAGCTCCCCTTCAATTTCTGGCCCTGGTTGTGGATAGTATTTTTGGTAAAGATTCACCAACCGCAGTAAATCTTCCGCATAATTTTCTGCATATTCCAAATTGCCATAAATAAAACTCACCGGATTATTAATTTCATGGGCAAGTCCCGCCACCATTTGACCCAAAGAAGACATTTTCTCAGCCTGAATTAGTTGCGCCTGCGCTTGTTTCAACTCCTGCGTATAAATAGCAACCCACTCAATTAACTGATTCAACGAACTTGCCAACACCCCCACTTCATCATCACTACTCACCGGCACTCGTAACTGAAAATTAGCCTCCTCACTCACCTGTTGAGCAAGTTTTGTCGCCGTTTCTAAAGGACGAGCAATCGCATGACTTGTATAAACCGCCATCAGCGCAGCCGTCGCCGTAGAAGCAAACAAACTACCAATTAAAATCAAAGTTCCCAGCCATTCAGCTTCTCGGTAATCCTGTAATTCTTCTTGTGTTTCCGCCTCAAAAGATTGAACCAAACTAGAAAATTTTTCCGAAACTGCCGTAAACTTTAGCGACTCCTGACTTTTACTAAACTCAATCAAAAACTGCCGCGCCGTTATCAAATCTTCTTTATTCAAACTTTCCGGCTCGGAATCCTTGAACACTTTATAAACTTCTTCTTGGTAATTCGCAACTACATCTTTATAATTCACCAGCAATGCTGTCAGTTCTTTAGCATTTCTTTGATGATGAGAATTATCTAATAAATTATAGTCTTTTTCGCAGAACTTTTGGGTTTTATATAATAAATTTTCCGTCTTTAAATTGGCATCAAAAAAATTAAAATAATAAACTCTCAAATTAGGACTATCCGGCGGCAAAGAAATAATTTTTTGGTGATATGTTTGCGCTTGAATCATCGCCCTTTGCAAATCATTTAAAAGAGCCGTTGCTTCCTGCGATTTACCCAATTGTGTCATCGCCAAATGTTTACTATAGCCTTCCACAAGCCGGCCCGTCAAAGTTCCCAAAACCGCAATACTCAAAGCCAGGGCATAACCATAGCCAATTTTTTCCCGAATACTCAACCGACTCAAAATTGATTTTAGCCAAAACTTAAAGCCCCATTTTTTGGCAGAACTTTCCCCCCTCTTTCCCGCCGACAAAAAAGACAAACTTTTGAAACCAAAAATACGCTCTTGACGCTGCATAATTTTTACTCGTGAAACAACCAAATAAAAACCCATTAACTTATAATATCATTCTGCCCCACAAAGGCATCCTCAAAAATCCTACCCTCCATATTATCTCCCCAAACTGCTCAACCAAACAAAAAACCTCTCATCGTTTCTTCAACTTCAACAAGCGCTTACAACCCCAAAATCAAAACCTTACACCCTAAAAATTAAACTTTAACAAAAACAACACATCCCCGCCAACCCCTTTTTAAAAAAGCTTTTCCCCAAAAATAAAATCAGACACTTAAAAATACAGAATTTACCCCCGCCGCATCAAAAAACCGTAATTGGAAAAATTACCCGGTTTATTGCCTTGCTCCTCAAATAATCATCCCTATCAAAACCAAGCATTGCCTTTAGCCAAAAGACAATTTAAAATCAAAAACCGGCCCCCACTCCCAAAAAAACACCACCCATCATAAGCTGGATCAAACATACCCACCCAACACCCGAATATTATGCTTCCAAGCGCCACCCCAACAACAGAGACACCCCTCCAAACCGACAACTGGCCCAGTTTATTGCAACAAATCCTCAACCGGCAACCCCTCAGCCGAGAGCAAGCCGCACAACTCATGCAAGGCTGGTTAAACCAACAAATACCCGATCCCCTCTCAGGAGCCATACTCGCCGCCCTGCAAGCAAAAGGCATAACAGCCCAAGAACTAGCAGGCATGGCCCAAATCTTACAAGCCCAAACCCATCCCCAAAACATACCTAATTTCAACACCATCATCGACACCTGTGGCACCGGCGGAGACGGCGCATCCACCTTCAACATCTCCACCGCCGTCGCCTTTGTTGCAGCCGCCGCCGGAGTCAGAGTAGCCAAACACGGCAACCGTTCAGCCTCCAGTCGAGTAGGCAGCGCAGACGTCCTCGAAGCCCTCGGCATCCACCTCAACGCCCCCGCCGAAAAAGTAGAAGCCGCCCTATCCCAAGTCGGAGTCACCTTTTTGTTTGCCCCTGGCTGGCATCCCGCCCTCAAAGTAGTTGCCCCCCTGCGTCGCACCCTCGGCATCCGAACCATTTTCAACCTCCTAGGGCCCCTCGTCAACCCCCTGCGGCCCACCGGCCAAGTCATCGGCGTAAGTGATCCCAACCTCGTCCCCACCATCGCCGAAGCCCTCGCCCAACTCGGAACCCAACAAGCCATCGTCGTACACGGACGCGAAAAACTCGACGAAGCCGGTTTAGGAGACATCTCCGACTTAGCCATCTTAAACAGCGGTCAAGTTCACCTCGACACCCTCAACCCCAGCGAATTAAACTTAACCCCCGCCCCCATCAGCACCTTGAGCGGCGGAGATGTCCAAGAAAACGCCAAAATTTTGCAAAACATCCTCCAAGGAAAAGGCACTCAAGCCCAAATGGATGTTGTCGCCCTCAACGCCTCCCTCGCCCTTCAAGTTGCCGGCACCATCCCCCTCAAAAATCACAGTGCCGGCATCACCCTTGCTAAAGACATCCTCCAAAGCGGTGCCGGTTGGTCAAAACTCCAACAACTCGTTCGATTTCTTTCTTAAACAATTCCTAACCTTGAATTAGGAAAAAGGGAAACCAATAAATATCCCCCCTCGTTTGCAGGGGGGTTGCCGCATTTTTTCCCAAATTTTCTAATTCCCTGCTTCCTTATTTCCTAGATCATTGTGAACGCAACTCCACCACATCTTTTTTAATCGTCACATCATAACCCCCAAAAAAATTTTGTCCCAAAAGTGGCACCGAACCAATCGAAACTTGCACATTGCTTGCCACCGCACCACCCACATTTATTTGAGAAACCCGCCCCGTCGGAAACTCCACAAAATCACCGCTTGCCACTTGCGCTCGAATTTTGCCATCCGCCACCACCCCTAAACTGTTTGCCATTGCCTCCGTAATCTTTGTAATCGAAGCGCCGGTATCCAACAACATCTCAAATTTTTGTTTGCCATTAAACGTTACATCAATCACAGGAATTCCCCCATCGCGCCGTTTAATTGGTACTTGAAAAACACCCGTTTTTGTCGAGTTATTTGTTGTCGGAATTGGAGCCGGTGCAGCTTCAGGACAAAGCGACGGTAAACTCACCACTCTGCCATTGCGATCAACAAAAAAACATCCTTGATATTCTTGAGTCATCGCTGCCGGTTGCCATCCCATCACCACCGCAGCCATCATCACAGAAAAACTTATTATTTTTCGCATAAAAATTACCTTTCTTGATAAATATATCCCCCTCCCCCACAACCCTAAATCGGGCGAAATTCCACCACACTTTCTTTTAAAGTCAATTCATACTGACTAAAAAAGTCTTGCCCCAACAAACCTATTTCAAGCTGTGTTGCAATCGCCACCGTTACATTTTGAATACTCGCTCCTCCCACCTCAATACTTCTTACCTTACCGATGGGAAATTGCACAGCTTGATCGCTGGGAGTAGAAGCCACAATTACTCCTTCCGGCACCACATTTAAAGCCGATGCCATTGCTTTAGTAATAACTGTACCACTCGCGCCGGTATCCAAAATCATCTCAAACGTTTGCTGATTATTAAAAGTTACATCAATCACAGCCGTTCCCCCCGCACGCCTTTTAATTGGCACCTGAATTACATCCCCACTACTTCCCCTTACCGGCGATACCCCCGGACTCGCCCCAGACGCATCCGACGCATTAGAATTAGAATTCGCCCCCACCACCGGCCCAGAATTTCCACTCGCCACCCGCACCGACTCCGGTTTTTTTGCCACCCCTGCTTTAATCGCTTGTTGTTTCGCAATCGTGGCATTTCGCTGATATTCTTTGATTTTCCCTTGCCCTGCTTTATATTGACTGCTAGATGCAGGTAAACTTTTTAACAATGCAATCGCTTCGCTCCACCGGCTTTCCACCAATTTCCAATCATCGACAGATGCAGCCGACTGAGAAATAGAAGCCGCACTATACGCTTTATCTAAAGCAAATTGATAAGTTTTTTCCCCAGTTGGATCATTATTGACCAAACTAGCCGGCTGCTGAGGCGTAGGTTTAGGAGCAGTTGGTTTTGCTTGAGCCGGTAACACAGAAGCCGGAGTGCTGGGTGCAGTTGGGGTATTATTACTGCTTGGATTCTCCGCCATCATGCCGGTATTGCAGCCCCCAATTCCCAAAGCCAAACCGGCTCCTAGAAACGTCATTGATGCACCAATTTTAAAAATTTTAAACATGAAAAAAATCGGGCGAGTGTGTGCGAACGCCAATTCAGCGCGAGTTGGGAATTCTCCAGAAAGGCCATCCAAGAACCTCATCGTTAAAGTGAGGCATAAAAAATACGCAACAAATTAAAGGCTTTCCAGGCTTTTTTCACCTTCTCAGGCTTATATTTTTACATATTTTATTTACTTGTGCAGTTATTTTCACAGATATTGAGATTGTATTTTGCCACTGCTTGGAGCTACAGAAGTTTTATCAAATAAATCGCCCTTCCCTCAGACCAGACGCCCAGCCCCCAAAGAGTTTTGCAATTTGGCAGTTGCAATATTTTATAAATTCTTTACATTCCCCTGGAAATTCAAGGAATTTTTAAAGAATTGATAAAGCCAGACAGCAACACCGATCCGCGATGATAGCATAGAAGCGGAAACAAGGCAAAAGCTTGATAAAAACGCTTAATTTACTTCACACCCCCTCAAAAAATTTTTCACGCAACCAAACTGAACTTTAGGCCAGACAGCGCCAAAGAAGGCGTGATCGTAAACAGCCAGTTAAAAAAAGTGAAACCCAGGGGCGAAAGTCATTTAGCGCTCATCGATCAAGAAACCCGAAACCACAGAGTGAGAAATTAGGGTGCAAAAGGCTCCAAATAAAATTTAAAAATTGTCCGCCATCTTTTCACTCTAGCGGGCAAAAAAAATTAAAAAGCATCAGAAACGAAACCTTGTTAGAGCCTCTAAAAATCGGTTTTGTTAGGACAACCAAAAAACCAGCCAAAGTATAAAACTGGTTCAAAATTTCCAAGGAGAAATACTTATGTTTACCCTTCATGGTTATAAAAAATACGCCTCCTGTCTTTCTGGGGGACTGCTGAGTATAAGTTTAATTTTTAGTAGCAGTCAACAAGCAACAGCCGCAACCTTCAGCAAATCTTGGGATGGAGAACAAAACTCCCTCCAAAATTTGTTAAATAACATCACCCTTAGCGGCCCGCAAATCAACACAGAAAAAGCACAGACAAACTATCAAACTTTCACCAACACAGCCAGCGGCATCTCAGCCGGCACATTCATGTTTGAAGTAGCAGGCATGGCAAATTCAAACAAACTTGGAATTTACAACCGAGGAAATCCTAATCAAAGAATACAACTTTTTGACGGAGCAAACAGCCCCGGAGCCGGTACCACAATCACATTTTTAGAAAGCGGAATCAACGTAATCACCCAACAATTTAATCCCACAACCGGCAGACCCCAAAACAGCCCAAGCCCAACAATTAACTATTATGAAGGGCAAAATTGGAACGAATTTGGCTATTATATTCAAACCGGCCAAGGAAACATTTTTTACACCCAAAACAATCTCAACCCTGGTGGAAAACAACAAGCCGTAGTTTATCGAGGAAACAACCAAACCCAACTCCAACTAGCAGGCCGGCAAAAAGGCATATTTACAGACAATGAATACATCATTGCCTTTGAAGACAGACTATTAGGAGACATCGCTGGAGTTAGTAGTGATTGGGACTATAACGATTTAGTAGTAATGGTTGAATCCATAGAACCTACCAGCGTACCCGAACCCGCCAGCTTAGTAGGATTAACAGCCATTGCCGGAATGTTAGGATTAACCGGCCGGCGAATTCAGAACAAATCCTGAATCATCTAAAAACTCGCCAAAAACAAGCTAACAAATAGCCGCCACCGATGACTATTGGTGGCTGCCAAGTTTCCTGACAAAAAAACCGTGCGAGCAAGAGCCGGCAATTCCAACAAAAACGGAATATCACCCCAGATCAACTCATGGGATAATACCTTACGCCAGTGAAACTTAAATATTGACTACTTTATGCCGCACTCTGCTGCTCAACCGGCCCTACTAATCCTCATAGATGGCACCGCATATCACGGATGGTCCTTTGGAGCCACCGGCACCACCGTCGGTGAAGTTGTATTCAACACCGGCATGACCGGCTATCAAGAAGTTTTGACCGATCCCAGCTACTGTGGTCAAATCGTCACCTTCACCTATCCAGAACTCGGAAACACCGGCATCAACCCCGAAGACGAAGAATCAAGCCACCCCCAAGTACGCGGAGCAATTGCCCGCAACATCTGCAAAAGACCTAGCAACTGGCGCAGCACAACCAGCCTACCAGACTACCTCAAAAAAAATAACATCATCGGAATCTATGGCATAGACACCCGCGCCCTCACCCGCAAAATCCGCTCAGTCGGAGCCATGAATGGAGCCATCTCCACCGAAATTTTAGATCCAGCAGAACTACTCAACACAGTTCGGCAAGCCCCCGACATGACGGGCTTAAACCTCGTTCCCCAAGTCTCCACCCCCGAAACCTACGAATGGAATGAACCCACAACCAGCCTGTGGGAATTCAGCGAAAGCGCCCAAGAAAAAAACAGCGAACAATTTACAGTAGTCGCCATCGACTTCGGCATCAAACGCAACATCCTGCGACGACTCGCCAGCTATGGATGCCGGCTGATCGTCGTCCCCGCCAACACCCCGCCCGAAGAAATACTCAAACACAACCCAGACGGAATCTTCCTCTCCAACGGCCCAGGCGACCCGTCAGCCGTTACCGAAGGCATCGCCACCGTCAAAGCCTTACTAGAAAGCAACAAACCCATGTTTGGCATTTGCCTGGGGCATCAAATTCTCGGACTCTCCCTTGGAGCAGACACCTTCAAACTCAAATTCGGGCATCGAGGCTTAAACCAACCAGCCGGCTTGCGGCAACGCATCGAAATCACCAGCCAAAATCACGGCTTCGCCATCAACCCCGACACCCTAGCCCCAGAAGTAGAAATCACCCACCTCAACCTCAACGACCGAACCGTAGCCGGAATGCGCCACCGGGAGCTACCCTTATTTTCCGTACAATACCACCCCGAAGCCAGCCCCGGCCCCCACGATGCCGACTATATTTTCGAGCAATTTGTAGAAGCCATGCGCTCAGCCCGCGCCCAAACCAGCACAACCGTCAACTAGCCCTTCGGGTGGCCCTCTACCCGAAACCGCAGAAAGTGTAGACAAGTACCTGGAAAGCAACTATACTAAAGCCTCGATTTGAGCAAAATGCAGCTAGGAGGGAGCTATTGCTGAGCCACTCACCCTAACGGTTAGCCTCAGAGGCACCCGCGAAGTTAGGGAAAACCTACAGTTATTCCGCCTCACCGGATTACTTGATGCCTTTTCGGAAGCCACCTTTCGCAGAGTCATCGGCAAATGTATTGAAGACGGGCCAAAGCATATCGTTTTGGATCTCTCACAGATAGATTTTGTTGACAGTTCCGGTTTGGGCGCTCTGGTGCAGATCGTCAAAACAGCCCAAACCGAAGGCGGCTCTTTACAAATTGTCACCAATGCCCGTGTCACACAAACGGTTAAGCTTGTTCGTTTAGAGAAATTTCTCTCGTTGCAGCCCTCCGTCGAGGAAGCGCTCAACAACATTCAGCCGTCTAGTTAGCCGACAAAACCACTCGCAAGCTATCCAGTTTTTTTTTGCTGGATAGCTTGTTTCTTGCCAGGGCATCACCCCATCACAACATATAATTAGAAAGACAGAAACAAAAAATTCTTGTCCCAGTGTCAATTGACCATCGTCAATTGTCAATTGTCATTTGTGGCAAACAACCACCGTCAGACTTGACAACGCCCAACGGCAGGCAAACTATATCAACCATTCCCGCCTCCCCACCCCCACCCAATTCCCAGTCGCCCCCCTTAGCCCGGATGATCCTATCTACGCTTGATGAAAACCCCGCCGACGAAAGTGTAGTAACCACAGCGTTGAGTCCGTTGTTTTCGCCTTGTTTATCAGCCTCGCAAATTAAACAACTCTCACCCGCCGCCCTAGCGTATCTCGGTGATGCCGTTTACGAACTGTACATTCGTAGCTTTTATTTGATGCCTCCCAAGCGATTAAATACTTATCACCAAGAAGTCGTCACCCAAGTACGCGCCGAAACCCAAGCTCAACACCTGCGCTTGCTCGAACCCCACCTCACCCAGGCGGAATTAGAGATCCTCAAACGCGGACGCAACGCTACTAAAACCGGCCCGAAACGTCTTCCACCGGCCATTTACCAGCAAGCTACCAGTTTAGAAACCTTAGTTGGATATCTCTATCTCAGCGATCCCAAACGCTTAACTGAATTATTTGGTTATTTGCAACTCGCTTTCAACCCCAACTCATAAGTCTTTCTGCTTCAAGCCGCTTGGAATTCTTGCCAGAAGATCATAAAAAACTGCCGGTCTGCCTAAACAAAAACAGCGGCAAAAGTCAATAATAACTGACAAAACTTGATAATTCAGGAAATCATCACAATGACCGAGAAACCACAAAAGAAATCTTTTCGGGGTAAACCCAGTTCTGGTAAACCGTCTGGCCTGAAATTTAAACGCAGTAGCGCACCCAAAAAAGATAGCTTCTCCAAACCAGACAAAAGCTTCTCCAAAGATGGCCCCCGCAAAGTAGAGCGAGAAAAAAGTTACTCAAAAGAGCGCCCACCCCAACGGGAAAACAGTTACTCCCAAGATCGCCCACCCCAACGGGAAAAAAGTTACTCAAAAGATCGCCCACCCCAACGGGAAAACAGTTACTCAAAAGATCGCCCACCCCAACGGGAAAACAGTTACTCAAAAGATCGCTCACCCCAGCGGGAAAACAGTTACTCCCAAGATCGCCCACCTCAACGGGAAAAAACGTTCTCACCCAAATACTCAAGCCGTCCCGAAGTAGAAATCAGCCCCTCCGATGAAGAAACCGATCTGATCTACGGGCGTCATTCAGTCCAAGCAGCCCTCAACAGCAACCGAGACCTGCACCGCATCTGGATCACATCTCAACTGCGTCACGATCCCCGCTTTTATACCGCCATTGTAGAAGCAAAACAAAACGGCACCGTCGTCGATGAAGTAGATTTTCGCCGCCTTGACCAAATTACAGGCCGAGCAAACCATCAAGGCGTAGCTGCTCAAACAGCACCCTATAAGTATTGCGAACTATCCGAAATGCTCCAAGTTGCTAAGGCAGCCGGTGATCAAGCCGTAATTATAGTCGCCGATAGCATTACAGATCCCCACAACCTGGGTGCCATTATTCGCACCGCCGAGGCAATGGGTGTACAAGGTTTGGTGATCCCCCAACGTCGCGCCGTTGGCATTACCTCAACTGTAATGAAAGTCGCCGCCGGCGCTTTAGAAAAATTTCCAGTCGCAAGGGTTGTCAATTTGGCCAGAGCCTTGGAAGAATTGAAAGCAGCAGGCTTTTGGGTCTACGGCACAGCCTCCAACGCCAGCCAACCACTGCACACTCTCAAAGTCCATAACCCCACTGTCTTAGTTGTGGGTTCCGAGGGCGAGGGTTTGAGCCTTTTGATACAGCGCCTCTGTGACGAATTAGTTTCAATTCCTTTACAGGGCGATACTCCCAGTCTTAACGTCTCTGTCGCAACCGGCATGGCTCTTTATGAAATTTACCGCCACCGCTGGGCCCAGACGCGATATGTAGATGTCAAACAATCAAACAATTGAAAAAAGAAAAACAACCGAGTATAACGAAATGTAAATTACGCGAACATTTGCGTATCACCCCACCAACCAGTCGCCACAAGCGACCCTACGCGAACGGTAAACAGGCAAATGACAATGAAAGAATTCTTGACTAGCTTGCTCTCCTTTTTCGGATTGGCTTTTTGGGTGGAAATAAGCACCGAAAGCCCCCGCTGCACCTACTACTTTGGCCCCTTTATTACCGCCAAAGAAGCAAATGCCGAAGCAGCCGGCTATGTTGAAGACCTGCAACAAGAATCCGCTCAAGGCATCCAAGTCAGTATTAAGCGCTGCAAACCTACCACCCTCACCGTCTATGAAGACTTGGGGGAGATTCGTGAGGCTCGCCGCGTGCCGGTTTTTAGCGGTCAGCCTTGAGCGAAAGTATGATGCCAGCCGCTGCTCAAAAAAACAGCCGCCCTTGTACTAGGAAGGCGAGTTTTTTTGTCAGCAACCAGCCAAATGCTTAAGCTGTTTTCATTCTCCATTTCCGCCAGCGCCTAGACAATTGGGCCGGCCTACTACTTGTGGGTGCGATTCTATCCATCGGTCAATATCTGCTAATACCTGGTCGGGTATTTCCCAAGGAAACAGATGCGCCGTGTTGGGATAGCAAAGATATTCGCAATCTCGCAGATTTTGGGCCGTCTCTAAACTAGATTCGGCGGTGATGTGCCGGTCGGAATCTCCTGCTAGTACCAAGCACGGACATTCAATCAAAGCCAGCGCTTCGTTACGGTTATAGCCTTGCCTTAAGGCTTTATTGAGCGCTCTTGTCGCCGGTTTGGAGGTTTGCAGGTAAGCTGTCATGCCATTATCCGCTAAGTATTTATAGGCGCTGGGCGTGTGTTGAGCCACCAAATAACGGTAAAGGGATCGCTTGGCAAAGTTGTCTATATTCCATTGCCAGCTAGGAATCGCTCGGTTGATGAGCGAAGCAATAGCGGTGTAGGCCAAGTCTTGCCAGCTTACCGGCGGATGGCTGTTTCTGGGCTTGGCCGCTGAAGCTACTAAAATTAAGCCACTGACTAATTCTGGTCGCTTGAGTGCTAATTCTAAGCCGATGATTCCTCCTAACGACCATCCCAGCACCAAGCACTGCTTTATTTTTAGCTTTTCCAGCAGTGCTTCTAAATCTAAAAGATGATCAGTCATATCAAAATCATTTTGGGTAAGACTTTTACCATACCCCCGCAAATCTGGTGCTAAAGTTTGGAAGCGCTCGGATAAATGGTCTGTAAACACAGACATACTCTCACCACAACCCGGATGGCCGTGTAAGCAAAGAATGGGAAATCCTTTTGAGCGCACAATCACATTTAACGAACAGATACCTCGGTCGTTGGAATTGGGCGCTAATCCTGAGCCGATTTTTTTCATTGTCTTTGTCTTTTTGTGTCAATTCCAATTCAGCGATTTAAAATATTTCGACCTAAAAGGTATAGTAGAAGTGGCTAACACCTTGATTTAATCATAATTCTATCAATGGGTCGATGATTCCACCGGCTATCCCTCCTGGGCGAAAAAGACCACGAGGCCGGTCACTAAAAGCCAAATTTGTGATAAATTTGCATGAGTTAAGCTAGATGAATTCTCCTCCTTTGAAATGCTCAAATGGCGAATCATATTAAATTAGACATCCAAGAAACTGCCGAAGAGTTGAGAAATCTCCTCAAAAAAGAAACCAATACCCAAAAAAAAGAAAGACTCCACGCCCTGTACTTACTGAAGTCAGGCCAAGTTACTACCTTGGAAGCTCTTTCTAAATTACTGGTGAGAGATACTTCAACAATATACCGATGGTTTCAAAAGTATAAAACAGAAGGATTAACCGGCTTTCTCAAGTTATACATCCCCGCCGGTAGACCGTTAACCATTCCCCCAGAAGCCTTAGAACAGCTTAAGCAAAAAGTCCAAGAACCCGAAGCCTTTAAAACCTATGGAGAAATTCAATTATGGTTAAAAGCTAATTGTGGGGTAGATGTTGATTACTATGTAGTTTATCGAACCGTCCGCTATCAGCTAAAAGCTAAAATGAAAGCGCCTCGAAATTCTAAAAAAAATTCCCTTCGTGAAACCTCCCGCGATAGCGACATGGCGCTTCCTTCTGCCAACACAAAACCCTCAAAGAGCGTCAACAACACTTATAACGCCTCCGGCGAACCATCCATGCGTTTCGTGCCGGCTTCTCCCTCTGGTCAAGGGTTTCTGTGATAATCTTACTGTGCCTAAATAAATCGCGTCAAAACAGCCCTCTGACTGTTCTCGAAATCAAAACGAGCCAATGCGGGTAGAAATTTTTAATGAGTGGAGCAGGAAAACCGGCCTGGACGTTAAAGCAACCCACAGAAAAGTCGGTGAACCTCCCCCAACTCATCCAACCAACCATGACAAAAAATGCCACACTCAAAGTACAACGATCCAATAGCAACACTTTGAGCAAAAACCACAGGTTTTAAGCAGCGGATCTTCCACACAACTACGCCGTTAGACTTGAGGGACAAACAATGAAACTAGCCACAACAATAGAAGACATTTTTACCGCTCACTTAGAAAAATTTGAGTTAGCTTGGTGGGTAGAAATTATCACCACAGAACCCGCCTGTACCTACTATTTTGGCCCCTTTATCAGCGCCAAAGAAGCCCTTTTATCCAAAGACGGATACATCGAAGACCTTGAACAAGAAGAAGCCCAAGGAATCACCGTTCAAATTAAACAATGCCACCCCCAAGAATTAACTCTTTTTGAAGACTAAAAACCTCAAAAAATATCTTTTTACCCTGGGGTTTATTCTCAACAAAACCCTAACCGAGGTTAGGCATTTTATCTTTTAAAAGCCGAATATTGCCTTCAACTTTACCCAAAGAGCAAAGCCAACAATTAAAAGAAAATACCAGTCTGCTCACAATATCCAGCCACCAAAGAAAAACAGACAGTTTTCGCCAAATTCGTATTCCTGATACCGCTTCGCTTAACGTTTTTTTTGCGCCTAATTTTTGGTCAGCCACCATTTTAACAGCCCCAAAACAAGCTATACTCAAAAACGTCAAGTTATTGCCTCACCTTGCGATGGTGGTGGCCAAAAAATGCTCGCCGAAAAAACCATTAATCCCCTTGACCAACAAAGGCTCATTCCCCAATCAGTTTACGCTAAAAAATTGCGTCCCCTTTTGCCAGACGATGCCTTTGCTCCCAACTCCAACAAATTACTTATCCTATTAATAAATATCGGGATTTTATTGCTGGGATGGGGAATTGCTGCTCATTTAGATCAGTGGCCCATCTATCTTTTATGGCTCTATTTACCTCTGGCCTTAATTATGGGCAATAGCGTCATCGTTTTGTTGTTTAGTTCCCACGATCTCATGCACGGAAGTGTCATTAAAAAATCATGGTTTAGCTATTGCATTAGCTTCCTGGGACTAACGATGTTATGGATGCCTCCGACTCAGTGGAAATATGTCCACAACCTCGTCCATCATAACCACACAAATTCCCTCAAAGATCCAGATCGCAATTACCTTTATGAGCAGCCTCATACCTGGGGAAAATGGATTCAAAATCTCTTTGTTCCCTCGGTAGAAGTTAATTTTCTGTGGTTGATCTTGGGAATGACAGCATCTTGGGGAGTGCATAATTTACGCAATGTCTCTTCTGTGCTGTTTTTTAATAATGAGTCCGTTGATTATGTGCCGGCAGCCTTTAAAGTCAGTCAAAAAGATCGGTTAACCATCGCTTTTGAATGTCTGGGAATTTTTGCGCTTCATTTGAGCATTCTCTTCTATCTAGGCTTTCATCCTCTAAAACTTGCCCTTGGCTACTTTTTGCCCATAGCAATTGGTCATGCCGGCGCAATGTTTTACATCTATACCAATCACATGACTTGTCGGATGACAAGTATTAATGACCCCCTCATTAATAGTGTTTCTCTGCGGGTTCCAAAAATCTTTGACTTGCTGCATTTACATTTTTCTTACCACACAGAGCATCATATTTTCCCCAGCATAAACTCTGATTATTATCCCCTGGTTCAAGAATTGTTAGAAATTCACTATCCCAACCGGATGAACTTAGTTGATGCCGGTGAAGCTTGGCGGTTGCTGATGCAAACACCTCGACATTATAAAGATGAAGTTACCTTGACAGATTCGTCTGGTAAATTATCGGTAACTTGTCCGCTTAATAATGGTTAAAAAAAAAAGCCGCAGTTTTAAAGCTGGGGCTTTTTTTTATTCAAAAATCACGAATCAGCGAGAAACTCGACGACTTAAATGCTTTTTCAAAGACTGTAACCGCTGGGAAAGAGAAGGAATATTAGCCACAACACCGCCATAACGCCAGCGTACATAAGCATCTGTAATGTCATTAACAATTTCCCGCCAAGACTGATAAGAAATTTGAGAATCCCGCGCAAATTCTAAAGGAGTTTGAGCAGGATGTTTGCGGAACCCTCGCTCAGCCAAAGCCGCCAACATTTGCTGATAAATACTTTCCACCGGCGCTAACTTAGCCAACCATCGACGGTAACGCCAAGCTCGCCAACCTTTCCAACTCAACCAACCGGCAAAACCTAAACCTATCGCCATCAAAATCAGGGCAAACAAACCCAACCAACCCTGGGAAAATAAATTCCATAACCAGGCAAACAAAAGCAGAAAATTGGTAAAAATTGCCCCAAACACCCGATTTAAAAAACCGGTAACAGGAGATGGTAACCAACCGGCAACCCAACTCCAAAACTGTTGTAAAACCCCAAAAGTTTGATTTTCTTCAATTGAACTAGGGATCACATCATGCCCCGGAATGGGATCAAAAGCAAACCAACCATACTTAGGGAAATAAACCTCAGTCATCGCATAAGCATCGGTATTGCGGACAATATAAAACCCTGTAAACGGATTAAATTCTCCAGAGGCATAACCCACCACCAAGCGAGCCGGTATGCCAATCGAGCGCAACATCACCGCTAACACTGTTGAAAAATGATCGGGATAACCGCCTTGATACTTAAAAAGAAAAGCCTCAGCCAAATCTTCATTTTTTTCTAAAAACGGCATCCCAGGCTTTAATTGATAGCGCTGTTTTAAAGCTTGCGCCAAATACAAAGCCTTTTCATAGGAAGAAGTAATGGGAGTCGGTGATGTAGCTAACAAATCTTCAGTCAGATTTTTAACCTTACCCGCAATCTTTGGAGGAACCTGCAAGTAAAGTTTTTGAAAGATTTTGTAACCGTTGGTATTTTTTGCAGAAATAGGCGGTGCATTTCGTAGTGCCGAACGATTGCGATAAGGAACATCAGAAATGACAGTATAGGTAATTCCTTCTGCTAAGGGCACCGGCGAACGTAAACCCCCCTCAGTATCAAACGCCACCTCTGGAGTTGGGAAAAAAAGCTGTTTTGGTTCTGCCAACGCCGGAATCAAATTCGGCATATCCGAAATAGCCGTATAAGTTTGAATTACCTCTTTTGTCCGGTTTGCAGTTATCGGCGAAGGCACATAAAATTGATAAGACCAAGGCGGACGAGTGAGTTTTTTCGCCTGTTCATTGCGCGAAATTTTCCAGCCTTGGCCGGTGTAGCGATCAAACGCCAAAACCCGCCAAAAACCAGGAGACTGAGAACGAACCCGCATTACTTCCTTGGGTTTCATTACACCCCGCAGGTTCATATTCATTTGGCTATTAAAGCCATAATAAAAAGTATCATCAAGCTGACCCGGCCCTTCTTCTTGTTGAGTTCCAGCACCGGCCCCACCAGAACCCTCACCACCACCACGACCCAAACGCGGGTTAAAAATCCGGCTACTATCAAATTGTCCTTGAAATTCAATCGGAGCGCTAACAGGAAAAGACCGTAATTGATACCCAGGAAAGCGAGGAAGAACCGCAAAAACCGCTAGACCTAAACCGAGAATAAAGCTAAAAAGTAACAAGTAAAACTTGAAAATTTGGCGATTTTCTTGGGCGCTTTTTTTGATTTTTTGTTGTTGAGGTTTAGAGACAGAAAGACCCAAACGTGAGCGGTAATCTAAAACTAAAGCTGGTAAAGCAATTGCCAAAAACAACAATAAAACCGGCCCAAAGGCTAAGGTTTGAGATAAGGTGCCGGCCACCCCAATTAAAATTAGTCCGATCACCATTGAATAGCCCAAATCTTTACGGCGGGGCAAATCAAAACTGTGAAGGACTTGCACTTGAATTAACAACCCAGCCAGCACAGAGCGTGTATCATTAGTTGCATCAACAACCGACGCAAACAATCCCTGAAAGAAAAATCCTAAAGCCAGCAGCATTCCAATGGCCAGTAAAAATTTAACCGGCACATTAGCGCGGCGACGCTGACGATAACTCCAAAAAGCTCCGACAATACTCAAAGGCACGGCCCAAAAGCTAATTTGAGTTTCCGCCGCAATATCAGTAGCAATAATTCCCACAATCACAAGTGCCTGTACCAACACCCGCAGCCAGATAGACTCTTCTGGCACTGGCGGGGGTACCGATTCAAGCCGCCGCCACAAATCCCCAATCAGGGGAAGCGAAAGCAGCCGGCGACTTCCAAAGGAATTTGACATGGTAGATGTTTGGTGCGTTGATTTTAGAAATTAGAGCATGAATTTTGAAGCAGCGGCACGAAGACCGGCTTTCAAAATTACCTTGCCATCTTTAATCTAAAATCCGCTTAAAAGTTGTGCCACCCATCACCAGACAAATCAGACTGACAAGATATTAAAAGTAGCCATACTGTCAATATCATCTGTATTGATCTGGAGTTTTTTAAATTCCACCCGTAGAGCAAGCACCTAAGTTGAGGACACCGGACAAACTGCCAGCGATAGCGGTTGAGCCTCAAGCATATCTAAACAAACTTCTAAAGCATAGGTTGTGTCGGGTTGAGGATCAAAAATCTCCACAGAGAGACAACCAGCATCAGGCCGGTGAGTTTGAGCAGAGACTTTTCCGCAACACATTTGCAACGAACCACCGGCAGGAAGCTGACACTGCACCCGCAGTTTAGGAAACTGAAGCGCCGGTTCATAAAAAGCTTGCACCAGAACAATGCCAACCGCAGTTTCCCATGTGCGCTGTACAACTGATTGAGCCGGTGAAACCACCAGCGTCAAATGGCCCATAATTTCCCGCGCCGCCAATAAAGAAAGCTGCATCTGTTGGCTTGCAGTAGCTTGTTCATAAGTTGAGGGTAAATTTGATCCCCCGCGAGCAGCCCCCAGCAACACCAAAGAAGCGACCTCATTAAGGGCTCCCGATTGACCCGGAAACACAGTCTCAACAGCGCGAATTAACCTAACTCCTTCTCGCACCGACGAGTTAACCAAATTCAAACAGCGCTCAAAAATTTGTAATAAAACGGTTTCAGGAACCGCCGGCAGATTGAGAGTACCGAGTTGATTTGCCCAAAAAGAGCAATCAGGAACAATTGTCTCAAATCCACCATCTGGATATTCAACAACCTCGCTTTCCCAAGGAAAAAGCGGCGGTTTTAATTGGATTTCAGCTTCCATGCGGCGCTTTAGTAACGCCTTAAAACGGTCTTGCACGACAGGTATTTCTCCCAGACTAAAAGGTTTGTCCTCCTGTGAGGCAGGAGGGGCTACCGTTGGTGAAGCCTCTGCAAAGTCGCAAGCCGAATCATTAGAAACAGAAAAACTTATTTCTTCCGAATCTAACGGGTCGATCTCAGCGTCGAGAAAATCGTCCTCCGCTTCAGCCTCAATAGCCATTTGGGCCCCAGCCGATAGATTAGACTGGGATGAGGCATCGGTAGCTTTTTCGTGTAAAAGCCGAGCGAATAGACTTTGTAGCGCTTCTGAGTCACTATTCATCAGTAGATGTACCCTCTCCGGACACTAAACGATTGCGAAGTTCCCAAGCTTGCTCAAGTAGTTTAAACCACCTTTTTTGTACCCAGTTGACTGTACAGCCTAACTTTTGGGCGATGGCTGCATCTGCTAGTCCCTGTTGTTTTAACTTTAACAATTCTTTATTTTCTGGCCCCATTTTAGCAAGCCATTCTTGCCACTGTTGGGGCAATAAACCAAGATTTTTTTCTAAGTCAGCTTCTAACCACTGGTGAACAAGTTCCCAACGGTGACGCAGGGCAAATCGAATTAAATGATATTTGAAGCGCTGTTGTAAATAATCTCTCTGGCGGGGGGTTAATCCTAAAATTGATTCAATTTCGCCGGTGGTTAAATCTTTCAAGCGCAAGGCAAAGTAATCGGCACAATCAGTTTGTTTGTTTTCTTCGAGATAAACCATCAATTCGGTGATCACTTCACATCGCAGGTCTTCTACCATTGGTTCGGGTTCGCTGGAAACCATTTGAGAGCGTACCTGCTGAACAGAAGTATCATTCCAAGTTTGATCAGACTCGACACCGGCCCCTTCAGCGGCCTGTTCCATATCTACGGAAGTTTCAGGCGGTTGCTGTTGAGAAAATGATTGCGCTCTGAGGATAATCAATTGTTGCGACCGGCCCCCCCGCAAGGGAATCCGCCGTTTGCCATAGCGTTCAGCAAAAGCCATATACTCAGCTAACTCAAGCAGGCTTTGCGGTCTATATTTTAAACTCAGGTGCGCTTCTCTGCGAAATGCTTTTAAAGCTTCTTCATAAAAGCCTTGCAAAAAGTCTTCTATCAAACTCAGTCGTGCTTGATAACTCGATCCGGCGATCAAGGGGGTGATATAACGGTAAACAATGGCGCTGAGGGTGCTGTGCAGTTCGACCCGTCCTTGCCGTGACCCCAGGCTGTAGTAATTAAGACATTGTTGAAGCCGATGTCTGGCGAGGGCGATTGCCCACGATTCTACCTCGCCGGATGCTTGAATACGCTGGCTTTGCTGGCAAATGCGCGTCACTTCTTCGGCAATGCGACCGGCAACTTCTCGGCAATTGCTGTCAGAGGCGCGAGTCGCCTGCTTGAGTTCTGTGTATAGTAGCTCAAATATTGCTTCCACGCTCTCTTGTAGGTCTCCCCTTGTATGGTTTTTTGCTGTGCAAAATCCTACTACGCACCAAAAAAAAGGCCGTCTTGTCGGATTTTGAGGCTGATGTCGGCCCTCGCAGCGGTTGATAGATGACCGGCAACAGTTTGTGAGTTCTGAATTTTGAAACCCATAGGTTCCAAATTCTGTTTATTGTTGCTGGCATTGGGTTGGCTGCGGCTGGTTTGCGGTCAGGGTGCGAGTTTTCACCTAAACTTCTCTTTTCACTCTTGCCACCCAAAAAACAGCAATAAATTTACTCTTGAGGGGTAAATTTTTCTTTTCTGTGCCCTGAATAAATATTTTTGTTTAGTAACTGTCAATGCACTCTGATTGCTTTTGCCTTTGCATCGGCCCCGTCTGACTCGATTAAATGCCTTTTTGCTCTGGTCAAAAAATCCTGCTTTTCTTATGCTAAGGTTATAGCCTCGCTTCAAAAGCGTTCGACGTAGCTCACGCTAAATGCTGATGAATTTAGATAAACAAATTCAAGTCCTGATTGATAATGCGCCCCAAGATGGCACCACTCCTCAGATCGTGGCGACGATTGCACCGGCTCTCAAAATTCTGGCCGGTCAGCTACGCCACGCCCAATATTATATCGTGCAATCTCTTCAAGGTGAGTGGGTGCTGACGACTTTAAGCAACCGCGCCTTTCCAGATCGTGAAAAGCAGGTGATTTATGCTTTTCCTAGCAGTCAAGATGCTTTGTCTGGGGAGTTTGCGGCCAAAAATCCGCAGTTAATGGCATCGGCGGTGCCGGTGGTTCACATTTTATTTCAAATGCTTACTCTTGAGCCTGTCGAGAGTATTCTTTTTTTTGAAATTCCGGGCAATAAGTCAACGGGGACGGAGGTTTTGCGTTCTCAAGTTCAATATTTAATTCAGGGAGAGTTGCAAAAATTAAAGTCAAAATCTGCGGGCAATATTAACATCCCCCCTGATATTGCTTGAGTTTTTGCAATTTGTTAAAAACCCGGTTTCGTGAAGGAGACCGGGTTTTTGTCTATGGGTGTTTATTGCTGTTTGTTTTGTTAATAAAGCCGGCTTACTACATACTCGGCTAAATCAATCAACGCTTGCCGGCATTCCGAAGCTGGTAACTTCAATAAATGCTGTACGGCTTGTTGGGCGTGGTGGGTGGCTAATTCACGGGAACGATCAATGCCTTTACTTTCTGATATAAAAGCTAGGGCTTGTTCGATGTCTCCGTCTTGGGAAAATTCCCTGTCAATTAGCACTTCTAAATAGGGTTTTTCTTCTAAAGCATATAGCACCGGCGCTGTCAAATTGCCGCTTTTGAGATCCGAGCAGGCCGGTTTGCCTAATCCTTCTGTGGAGGCGGTAAAATCCAAGATATCATCGACGATTTGGAAGGCTAGGCCAATATGACGTCCATATTGATAAAGGTCTTCTGTCAAATCATCGGCTACTTCGCTGAGAATCGCTGCGGCTTTTGAGCTATTGGCGATTAATGATGCTGTTTTGTAATAGCTTTTTTCTAGGTAGGCTTCAATGGTTAGGCTGGTGTCAAATCGATTGAGTCCTTGTTGAATTTCTCCTTCGGCAAAGTCTTTGATAACTTCTGAAAGTAGTTTGACGACTTGCAGGTTATCCAGGTTGGCCAAATACCACGAAGATTGGGCGAAGAGGAAATCTCCGGCTAAAACGGCGATACGGTTTCCGAAACTGCTGTGTACGGTGGGAATGCCTCGCCTGAGTTCTGATTCGTCTACCACGTCGTCATGCACTAAGCTGGCAGTGTGGATCATTTCCGTAATTTCTGCAAGTCGCCGGTGTCGTGGGGTAATCTCTTCTGGTAGCATGGTTGCTCTGGAGATTAATAAGACGATTGCCGGCCTCACTCGTTTTCCCACAGCGCCAAACAGATGTTCCGCCGCAGCAAACAAAATGGGGTGACGGGCGCTTACGAGTGTTTTGAGGTTGTCTGTCAACACCCGCAGGTCTGCTTCAACCGGGGAAAAAAGAGATGTGGTTGAGGTCATGGATTGGCTGACTCAGGCGTTATTTACGAAATTTTACATATCTTATCATCTTTTTAAGATATGTTTCCTCTGTCCTGAAAGTTTTGTTGGTGTAAATGCCGGCTCTTACTCTGGCGGTTTCAATTTTTGCTCTTTAGGGTTTTGGCGGCAACCTGTTTGCTCGCTGAAAGTTGGTGATTTGTAATCTGTAGCACAGATTTTCTCCAAAGTGTCTGAAATGGCGGGCTGGGCTTTTTTGGTTTTCTTTTTTGATTTGTGCGATTTTATCCTTTAAGTTCTTTGCCTTCAAATGGTTTTTTCTGACGAAAAGCTGCATTAAATTAGTGAAATTTAAAATACGATTGTTTTGGGTTGATTGCCCTGCGCCTGAGCAATCTTGGGGTGGGCCGGATGCCGGTTTAGCCGATGGGGAAGCTCTTTGAGCCGGATCTCTATAATTATGTAGATTTGTAAATGATTTGCTCAGAAAGGCTGTAAAAACTACCGCTCTGTGTTATCCTACAAGTAAGAATTTCAACAATTCCATATATTTCCGGTAAAACAGTTACAGATACTACAGATATTTGAAAGCTGCGAGCCGGTAAAATCTGCTCCACGTTCGCCCCTACACTGGCGGTAAAATTGTGGGCCTGCCTGTTCTTAACGCCGAGCCGAAGAAAAACTGCTGCTATCTAAAGCAACGGTTTTTAGTTGGGTAGGAAAGTTAATAAAGGTGGGCCGCTGCTTCAAGACAAGCCAGCCGGTTCTGAAAACGAGCAACGAGAGTGTTTCTAAAAGCAGACGGCTTTGCGATGGTGCAGTCGTTGTAAGTCAATGGCTGTTTAATCGTTAGGGTTCGGTTTGCCTCGCGTACCGGACTTGAGCGGGTTAGCTGGCAGAAAAACTCAGGGTTGTGGGACTGGCTGCGTCGGGGTGAGGGCGAGCGGGTGTTGTGAGCGAGTGGAATACCGCCCAAAAATATAGATTTGCTGGGGATAATAATTCCCACTAATTTGCTTTGTGAAAAAAGCTTTTCTGCGTGTGTATGTGGAAATGCTGATGCTTTTGCATGAACTGAATTTTTTAAGTTAACGTCTCGCTCACACTAAGAATGGCCGTCCTATGACTTACCACGATATTCCTTTGATTATTCCTTTTCTGGCAACGGGTTATCTGCTAACGATTTATGTGTTATTGGGATTTGCCCAGAAAAACACGACCAGAGTAAAAAGTTAATAAGTGTTTTGAGAGTTAAATTTTTATGGGAGAGGGGAGAGGGGAGAATAGTATCAAGATTGGTTAAAGAGTGAAGAGGAAAGTTTTTAGTAAGGCTTTAAGGGCTTACTAGGAATAGTTGAATTTAAGCTAAGCTTACCGACTTGATAGAGCACTTGTTTTCAGCAGGGTAAAGGAACATAAAAATTTTTTAGGGGCCGGTCTTCCCTTATTTTTCTGAGCTTGGTGGCAAGGAGAGAGATTTGGGAGGCTGGGCTTTTTAATGCAATTTATCATAAATAATATTGTATTTTTTGGGGTATTTAAAGATTAAAAGTTTAATGAGGAAAAGTAGGTAAAAAAGCCACCAGCAGGGGAGCCGGTGGCGAAGAAACCAAGAGCAACTGGTGGTGATTAGCTCTATTAAAGAGCAAGTTAATTATTCCGCAGAAGCATTGCGAACCGGCTCATAAACCAAGGTAGGTAAAGTGATTTTTTCTACAGAAGGAGTGTAGCCTAACCAGGGTCGGGAAAGTTGAGCGAACTGTTGCGGACAACCGCTGACGCCGAAGCGAGTGGGCAGAGGTTGGCGGGTTTCCCGTAGGCCCAAAAGTTCCAATTCACGGGAAGCAGCAGCGACAACATGGACTGCTGGATCGATCAAGCGCACAGAACTGGGGAGAATTTGGCGCAACACCGGCTCTAAATGAGGATAGTGGGTACAGCCATAAACGAGGGTATCAATTTGCTGCTGGATGAGCGGTGCAAGATATTCCCGCGCTACTTCATAAGTATAGGAGTCATTAATTCTGCCTTGTTCGATGAGTGGCACAAATTCGGGACAGCCGACTTGCCAGACGCGGGTATCGGGGTCTATTTCCATAATGGCCCGCCGGTAGGCATTAGAAGCGGCGGTGGCGGGGGTAGAAATGACGCCGATGCGTCGTCCTTGCTGGACTGCGGCGCGGGCACCGGGGAGAATGACACCCAAGATAGGGACGTCAAATTCTGAGCGGACGGTTTCTAGGGCGAGGGCCGAACTGGTATTGCAGGCCATGATCACCATTTTGACGCCAGATTCGGTCATCCAGGTGAGAATTTCACGGACGAACTGCAAGATTTCTGCGCTTTGACGAGTGCCGTAAGGCAGCCTTGCCGTGTCTCCAAAATAAAGAATGGATTCTGTTGGCAATTGCCGGTAAAGCTCTCTCAAAACAGTTAAGCCACCCACACCACTATCAAAAATACCAATTCGTTTTTCTTTTGTCATTTGTTTTGCAATCAGCGTCCGATTGTTTATCCTTTGTCTCTGTCGTTTGTCTGCTTGTGTTTTAGCAGCGTGGTTCGACTTTTGACAAATGAGGCGGAGTTGGGCTGGGTTCAGGAAGATCGATTTCGACGATATTCAATTTTAGGGAACCAGCCCTTAATAACGATTTTGTTGGATGTATTGGAGGATACCGCGAGTAATGCCTTCTGCTAGCAGTCGGCGGTAGGCTGGGTCGGCCATGCGTGCGGCATCTTGGGCACCCGTTACAAAACCAACTTCTACTAAAACTGCTGGCATTGTCGTCTTGCGTAAGACATAAAAGTTCGCTTGCTTGACTCCTCGGTTGTTGGCGCCGGTGGCGGCGAGGAGGTTGCTTTGAATGCTGCGAGCTAGACCAATGCCACTAGAGTAATAGAACGTCTCTATGCCGTTGACATCAGGACGACTCATGCTGATGGCGTTGGCGTGGATGCTGACAAATAGGGTGGCGTTGATCCGCTCGGCAAGCTGGACGCGGGGTTGGAGTTCGATTTCTCGGTCGTCGGTGCGGGTGAGGATGGCTTGGATGCCGTTTTGTTCGAGCATTTGGGCCACTTGGTAGGAGATGTCTAGTACGATGTCTGTTTCTCGAATTCCGCCAATGCCGACGGCACCGGGATCGCCGCCGCCGTGTCCTGGGTCTACTACTACGCTCAGGCGTCCGCTGGGGATGCGGGGGATGTTGGCTTCGGGTGTGTTGTTGGGGGGTGGGGTTTGGGCTGCTTGCAGTTGCAAGGCCAGCATTTGGTTGCTGGGTTGGTTAAGCTCGCTGAGTTGGACTCCGGCTGCCGGTTGTACCCAAATAACTACGGTGTTGGGGTCGGCTTGTTGGAGGGCGACTCGCAGGGCGTTGGTTTGGGGTGATCTGACTCCGGCACCGATGCGGGCGGCGGGGATGGTGATTTGGAAGTAGCCGGAGGCTCTGTCCCATCCACTTGTGTAGGTGAAGGGGCCGTCTGTACGGATGACCATTTGGCTGCCGGTCATTTCTACGGATTGGATGGTGGTGAGTTGGCCGCCGGTGGAAATGTCGGAAATTTGGGGTTGTCTGGCTGTTGTGGTGGTGGTGTCTTCGGGGAGGATGATGATTTTGCCGTTGTTGTTTGCGGTGGCTCTCCAGTCTTTGTTGGGGTCGGTGACGTTGAGGGTGATGCGGGCCACCGGCGGGCTGGTTTGGATCTGACCTATCTGGATGCTCCCGATGTTGTTTCGGTTGACGATTTGCTGATAGCCTTGCAGTCGGGGTGTGAGGGTTGTGTTTTGCAGGTCGATGTTGACGGTTGAGCGGTCGCTACTTTGCTGGACGTTGACTTCTGGGGTCGTTCCTCTGGTGTCCAGAAATAGTCCGTCACCTGTGACTCTGACGTTGTTTAGTGTGGTTTGGAGGCCGGCGGCGGTGGTTTGTGGGGGTTGGGGGGCGGTGGCGGCTATTGGTTGGGCTTCGGGGATTTGAACTGTCCATTCGGAAGCTGTTTGACCTCTAACTATGACTTGTTGGGGGTCGATGGTGTAGCCGCTGTTGAGTTCGATTACTAGGCGGGTGGTGTTTCCGTCAAATTGGCCGGCTCTGACGGCTCGGATGGCTCCGCCGACGGGTTGGGTCATTTGCGGCTTTCCATAGGTTGTGCCGGGGAGGTCGATTACGAGGCGGGTTGGGTTGAATAGCAGTTGCGCTTTAGGTTGTACGCCGTCGTCGGTGGTTATATAAAGTCGGTTTTCGGTGCTGTCAAATCGCCATGATTGTAATCGAGCCGCTTGTGCGCTCGTTGATACTAAAAATACGGAAATTATGCTGGGTAGTAGCCAGTGGAATCTCATGCGGCGCTTCTCCTTGTTTGCGTTGCTGCGTGCTGTATGCCCCCCCGATGGGTGCTTGAGATGTACCATTACACCCCCCCCTGCGTGATCTTTGCGGCTCCTCGCTATTTAAGACGCTCGTTGAAAAATAGCATGAGTTGGGGCCGATGTGTTGGATAAGCCTGCTTTTTTTCGCGGCTTGCTTGTGCGCTTGGCTGTCATGTGTGTTTATTTTTTTCTGCCGGCGGGACTGGATCGTATCCCCCCGGATGCAGGGGATGACACCGGCATATTCTGGCTACTGCCATTCTGCTACCACGCCAAGGGCCAAATCTGTCGATGGCTTGGAGGGCATATTGAGAACAGGTTGGCTCAAACCGGCACACCGGCGGAAATAATGGGGAGATAAATAATCTATATCCTTGAATTATTCCGAGTAATATTACTTTCATTTGTTAATGGTCATTTGTGATCGAGTATTACCTATTACTGGTTGTCCAATCAGCAATTATCAATCATCGATTTATTTCAAATTGGTTGCATCCTTGGGGTTTTTCATGGTTGATAGTCACTTCGGTTACTTCGGCTGCTGGTGGCCCTTGGTGACACCAGTTTATCATGTCGGTAATGGCTTGTTTATTTCCTTCAAAAATTGCTTCGACTCGACCATCTGGGAGGTTTTTTACCCAGCCGGTGATTCCTAGCTGTTTGGCTTGTTGTGCTGTGTAATAACGATAGCCGACTCCTTGAACTTTGCCAGATATAATTAGATGAGTTCTGATTTTTTCATTGCTCATGGTTTTTTGTTATTTAGAGAAAGTACGAAAAGAGCAATTGCGGACGCTGAACTGAAGGACAAGAGGATTATACAATGATGTTGGGGTATTTTGTCAAAGTGATTTTTTCTCGTTTGACTGGGGCTTTTTATACTGTTCCCCGGATGGATGATTGGCTGGTTTGTGCTGCTATTTTAGGGGTTTATACGTTGATTGCTGTGCCGGTGGGTTGGCGCTGGGGTTTTTTAAATTTTAAGGTAGAAAAATCGCTGATTGTGGTGTTGGGGGTGATTTTGGGTTCTTTGCTGCAACCGGCTTTTTCTGAGGAATTGTTTTTTCGGGTTTTGTTTTTACCGCATAAAACTGAAAATTTTTCTGGGGTGAGTTTATGGGGGTGGATGGTGTTGGGTTTAATTTGTTTTATTGTCTATCATCCTTTGAATGCGATTAGTTTTTTTCCGATGGGAAAAGAGGTTTTTTTTGAGCCGGTATTTTTGTTTTTGGCGGCGGTTTTGGGGGTGGGGTGTACGGTGGTTTACTGGTGTAGTGGTTCGGTGTGGCCGGCGGTTGTTTTACATTGGGTGGTTGTGGTGGTGTGGTTGTTGTTGTTTGGGGGGTATGAAAGGTTGTATGCTGGAAGAAGTGAGGGATGCGATCAAAAAAGTCCCTCAAAATGATTTTTTGCCAAAATTAAGTAGATGCAGTTATGTCTGATTTACCGGCTTTGAATTTTGATACAATTTGGGCGATTCTCAAGGAAGAATTGGATGATGCGACGGTTAACCGGCTGGTGTGGCATTATTTGGGTTATCGTTATGATCAGGCTTGTCTTAAGTGGGATAATTCGGGTGTTTCTGAGGAGTGGCGTTCCGAGTATCCCGAACCACCAGATTTTATTGAAAATCGGCCTCCTACTGTTAAGTTAACGCGCTCTATTCCGCCGGAAAATAAGCAGCTTTTGAAGGAAAAGTTAGGATTTAAGGGATATAAAGTTGGTGAGTTTGGGCCGCGACAAACGCGCCGCGCAACGATGGCGAATTGGTTGTTAAGTTATATGGCTGGTTTGTAGTGGGGGCTGCGCCCACCGGCTTTTTAATGGTGGGCTATGCCCACTCTACAAAGTATGTTTGAATTAGGTTTTATTTTAGGAAATCGCTATCAGCTTAAGGAGTGTTTTTCTCAAAATTCTGGCCGCGAGACTTGGCTGGCTGAGGATTTGAAATTGAGTGAGAAAGTTGTGGTGAAGTTGTTGTTTTTTGGGGCGGGGATGTTCTGGGATGATTTAAAGTTGTTTGAGCGAGAAGCTGAGGTTTTGCAACAGTTAAGTCATCCGCTGATTCCTAAATATCGAGATTATTTTTCGGTGGATGAACCGGCGGTGTGTTTTGCTTTGGTTCAAGATTATATTCCGGGGGTTTCTCTGAAAAAATTGCTGGAAGAAAAAAGGAGTTTTTCTGAGGAGGAGGTGCGGAATATTGCGGGGGATGTTTTGGATGTTTTAATTTATTTACATGGGTTGACTCCTGCGGTTTTGCATCGGGATATTAAGCCGAGTAATTTGATTTTAGGGGAGGATGGGAAGGTTTTTTTGGTGGATTTTGGGGCGGTGCAAAATCAAATGCGGGTTTCTGGTTCTACGTTTACGGTGGTGGGGACTTATGGCTATGCGCCGGTGGAGCAGTATGGCGGACAGGCGGCTACGGCTTCTGATTTATATGCTTTGGGGGCGACCATTATACATTTAATAACAGGGATTGCGCCGGCAGATTTGCCTTTGCGGGAATTACGGATTCAGTTTGAGGAGCGGGTAGGCAGGGATGTGAGTTTATATTTCGTGCGGTGGTTGGAACGCATGACGGAACCGACTCTGGAACGGCGTTTTAAGTCGGCGGTGCAGGCGCGGGATGCAATTGCGGGCCGGTTAAGTATAGGGGGGCAAAGTGAGAGATATGAAGGGTTGCCGGTGGGGACGCGGGTTGTTTTAAATGTGGCGGAGGGGAAGTTGGAAATTTCGATTCCGGCGCGGGTGGAGGTGGAGGTTTTTGAGCCGGTGAAGTTAATTTTAACTCGCGGTTGGGATAGGTTTAAAAGGGGCTTGAAGTTGTTAGTAGATAATCTAAAAAATTCGTCTCTTTTTGCAAGATCACCGGGGTTGGTGCGGGTTGGTTTTGTGGGTGGGGGTTTGGTGTTGGTTGGTATAGGTTTTCCGGCTATTTTTTCGCTGATTCCATTTTTGGGGGGTCTGCTTTTTTTTGGGGTTTGTTTTGCTGCGGGGAATTGGTTGGGGCGTTCTCGAAGTTATTTTGAGCGGACTTATGTTTGTTTTGATTCGGAAAAATTTGTGATAGAGTTTCAGGAGGTTTGGGCTTGGAGTTATCGGCGGTTTGGTGGGGAGACGAGGGAAATTTTGGGGGTGTCTGTTGGGCCTTTTTCTGAGGGAAATGGGCCGGCTTTGTTGGCGGTGATTTTACGGGTGGGGATGTTTTCGGGGAGGCTGGAAAATTTGGCTTTTGGGCAAGAGTTGAGTGAGGCTGAGTTGAATGAGTTGGTGCGGGTGATTGGGGATTGGTTGGGCTTAGCTGCCGGTTAAGCAGTGTCTACATGAATAAAATTCGGTGATGGGGGTTAGGGTGATAGGGGGTTTTGGGGGGATAGGATTTTGTTTTTGGAGGAGCCGGTTTTAGCCGATGGCGTTGCTTAGTGAGGGGTTAATTAACTTTAGCTTGTTAATTAATAATTAATAAAATTTATGGTTTGGATTGCGGCTAAGGTCAGATGCTAAAAATTATAAGCGTCCCTAGATATTTTCAGTGATTTTCATTTCTGCTTTTAGAAATTGATGGGGAGGGAGGTTGAGAAACTGTGCAGAAAGGGTAGTTTTTTTAGAAAAAAAAGCTAGAAATATTTGCTGGTGAGGGTTTGAGGGATGCCGGTGGATAGAGTTTCCGCACCGGCCACAAACGCTCACACACTTAAATTGCAATCAAACTGAAGCGTAAAAGACGCTAAACTCGGCTGAGAGGTAAACGCACTTTATGTTTTCTCAAAATGCGAGTTACTTGTGTAGCGCTGATTTCGATAGATGTTTCTTTAGCTAAATGAGCCGCTAACCGCTGACTCGTCCAAACATCAAAATCATAGCTTAGCTTTTTTGGTTCTTTTTTCACGACATCAAGTAAAATTTGGATGTAGTCTTCATTGGCTTTGCGGTAGTTTCCTTGTTCCCGCTTGTCTCTTAGACTGTCGAGATCGTCAGGATCGCCATGCACGCACCAATAAGCAACCGTGCGGTAAGAACACCCAATGAAGTCAGCGATCTCTTCATAGGTTTTACCATCATTTTGCAATAACAAAATCAAAGCGTGCTCTCGCAATCGGGGACAGTCGCTCTTTCTGACCGCTTTTTGCAATTGCTTTCTCTGCTCCTCTGTTAAGAAATTTTTTATCGGCATAACCCTTTTTCTTGAAAATTCTTCTTTATATATTTTATGATATTTAGGTGTTTTTTGGGGGAGGGTGACTGGTAATGGCCGATCTGTAATGGGGGAATCGTCCTCACCTGGCCTCAATTACAATTGACCTGTGCTGTTATTTTTCTTGATTCAGCAGTCACCAATCACCAATGACCAGTGACAATATAAAAACGGTCAAAAATCCTCAACACGGATAGCCGAAACAAAATCTCTCGTTTAAAAGTAGAAAATGCTATGTCAATGGTAAAATTACCCGGCCTCAAAACAATCATTGAAAGTTTGAGCCGCGAACGAAGTCTACCTGAGTCGGCAGTGCAAAACGCCCTAAAAGAAGCGCTCAAGAGCGGTTATGAACGTTATCGCCGCACACAAGTCACAGAAAACCCAAACTTCACAGAGGATTACTTCGACAATTTTAACGTGCAGCTTGACCTCGTAGGGGAAGGCTACCGCATCCTGGCAACTAAAACTGTTGTCGAAGAGGTTGTGGAACCAGATAAAGAAGTTGCGTTAAAAACTTTATCAAAAATTGCCATCAGAGCAAAGATAGGTGACACGATTATGGTTGATGTTACCCCGTTGCAAGGAGACTTTGGCCGGTTGGCAGCATTGCAAACTAAACAAGTTTTGACGCAAAAACTTCAAGAACAACAGTTAAAAATTGTTCAAGAACTTTTTCAACCTTTACGCGGTACAGTTCTGGATGGGAAAGTGCATCGAATCGACCGCAAAGCGGCAATTTTTGCGTTGAATGCTGGGGTAGGAAATCCAGAAGTGTATGCCGAACTTCCCAACTATGAAAAACTGCATCAAGATAATTATGTTATGGGTGCAACGATGAAAGTTTATCTTAAAAAAGTGTACGATACTCCGCGCCAAGGGCCGCCTCTTCGGGTTTCTCGCGCTACCACCGGCCTCGTCTCTGGAATGTTAACGAGTTTAGTTCCAGAAATTCAACAACAAATCATCGAAATTACTAACATTGTCCGCGACTCTACTCCCGCCAAGCCAGAAATACCTTCTCGTACCAAAATAGCGGTCAATACTCAACAAGATGATATCGATCCGGTTAGCATTTGTGAGGGGGAAAACTCTGGCAATATTGCTGTAATTTCTAAAGAATTAGGCGGCGAAAAAATAGAAATTTTGCTGTGGTCTGAAGATCCTTGTGTTTATATCAAAAATGCTTTGATGCCGGCTACTGTGCAAGAAGTTATCATTCTTGATGCCGAAAAACAACAGGCACAAGTTACCCTTACTCCCGATCAATTGCCTTTGGCACTTGGGCTTGATGAACAAAATGTCAAACTTGCTTCTCGTTTAACCGGCTGGAGAATTGATTTGATTACGGGAGAATAAATTTAATTTTTTCCTCCTCACTCCTAACCTCCTATACCATTAGGGGGAGACGTGGGAAAAAAAGCCGGCTTTTTCTCACCCAAAAGATACTCCTAGCGACAGTAGCCGGCCTCTGGTGTCTATGGCAAAAATTTACATAGTTACTCGCAATTAAATTAGACAGATATCGCTAGGAGCAATCTTTCATGGAACCAAAATCTACCGTTCAAACAAAAATCGTATCTTTAACCGAAGCAGAAGGTATTATCGATGCCGGTACTGCTGAACAAATTAACCTCGCGCAACAAGATGAAAACCCTTATGAATTTCTTTACACGCGATCTATAGAATTTCGTCAAGAAACAATTTATTTTATTGTTGTTGACCGCTTCAATGATGGCGACCCTGATAATGATGAAGGCCCAAACCCTGAACTTTACGACCCGAATAGCCAAGATTGGGGCAAATATTGGGGGGGAGATTTACAAGGAATTATTGATAAATTAGATTACCTCAAAGGTATGGGAGTTACTGCGGTTTGGCTGACTCCTTTGTTTGAACAAGTCGAAGCTTTGTTTGTGGAACAAGCCGCAATTCACGGCTACTGGATTAAAGATTTTAAACGCATTAATCCCCGTTTTATTGGCAAGAATGAAGACCCCTCTCTCAACAAAACTCAAGAGGCGAAAAATACAACTTTTGACCGCTTAATTGAGGAGTTGCACAAGCGAGATATGAAGTTTATTCTCGATATTGTGTGTAACCACAGTAACCCGGATTTCAGCGGTAAAAAAGGCGAGTTATACGATGATGGGGTGAAAATTGCTGATTTTAATAATGATGAAAAAAACTGGTATCACCACTATGGGGAGGTGACAAATTGGGAGGATGAATGGCAAGTTTTAAACTGTGAATTATCCGGGTTGGCTACGTTTAATGAAAATAATGTCGAGTACCGCGATTATATCAAATCTGCGATTAAGCAATGGATTGACCGGGGTGTAGATGCTTTGCGGGTGGATACGGTTAAGCATATGCCAATTTGGTTTTGGCAAGAATTTACTGCCGATATCCAAACTTATAAACCTGATATTTTTGTGTTTGGAGAATGGATTTGCAGCCATCCTCAAAATGCTCGCTCGGTTGACTATGCAAACCGTTCGGGAATGACTATTTTAGATTTTGGTTTGTGTATGGCAATTCGTCAAGCTTTGGCGGCGGGAGATCCGGCGGGTTTCCAGCTAATCCAAGATATTTTTGACATGGATCATTTGTATGAAAGTGCAACGGAGTTGATTACGTTTATCGATAATCACGATATGCACCGCTTCCAATCGCTTAATGCTGATCCTGATATTTTGCGGATGGCGATTATTTTGGTGATGACAAGTCGGGGGATTCCTTGTGTCTATTATGGCACGGAACAATATTTGCACGATGATACTAATTGTGATGGCAATATTTACGGTAATAATGACCCGTATAACCGGCCTATGATGGATAAATGGGATACGGATAGTCAAATTTATCGGGATATGCGTTTACTTTCTGGTTTACGCCGTTTAAATCCTGCGGTTTGTTTGGGTAGTCAATGGCAAAAATACATCACTCCAGATGTTTATTGTTATGTGCGCCGCTATCGGGATTCGCGCTGTTTTGTGGCGATGAATCGTTCTTTTGAGCCGGTGAAAATTGAGCAGGTGTTAACAGATTTACCTGATGGTGAGCATACTTGTGTTGTTTCACGGCGTAAATTTGAGGTGACGGATGGCTGTTTGCATAATTTGGAATTAGAACCAAAAGATGTAGTAGTAATTAGTCATGTTGGCGAACGCATAAAAGGGAAAGTGATTGCGCGGGTACAGGTAAATGGCATTAATACAAATCCGGGTGAAACTGTGGTGATTATTGGCGATTGTCCGGAGTTAGGAAATTGGGATCTTGCTAAGGCTTACCCGATGGAATATGTTAATGCAAATACTTGGTTTGCGGAAATTCCTTTTGATGAAACTGCGGGTAAACCTATTGCTTATAAGTATGCAATGTGGCGAGACGGAGGTTCGCCGGCGCGTGAAAATATTGTCTGTCGCCGGTGGCTTTTGGCTGATGAGGGAATTGTGAAATGGCGTGATTCTTGGGCTCATTAAAGTGATTGTATGTAGTTAAGCTTACATACCCAGAGATTTTTAATTTAATTTAAGCCTCCTAATTAATTGGGAGGTTTTTTGCTGGGTAATGGAAATTATGACAGAAATTGATGAGATAATTACGGTGTGGCCGGTGGAATAACAAACCGTTTGCTGGTAGTTCCGGCGGAACGTCTGTACGGGGAGGTGGGAAGATTCAAAACTGTGAAAAATTGTTAGAGTGAAAAAATGATAATTAATATTGCTACCGGCAAGTGAGGTTTCATTTATGGTGATTAGCAGTCAATCGGATCTGCCAGCACTTCCGCCAACGGATCTTTGGAGTGAAGAGTTACCCTTTGAACTTCCGCCGGAGTCATCACTTCCGCCAACGGATCTTTGGAGTGAGGAGCCACCATTGGAAAGTTATCGTCATCTCAAACAACTGCTTTTATTCTTAAGTTGCTTAGAGCGTTTATGGCAAGATCGCAATGATTTTTTTGCGGCTGCGAACATGAGCGTTTATTACAGTTTAAAGCAGTTAAAATCACGCGATTTTCGCGGGCCAGATTTTTTTGTAGTGTTAGGAACAGAACGCCGCGAACGCAAAAGCTGGACGGTGTGGGAGGAAGATGGAAAATACCCGGATTTTATAGTCGAGATTTTATCAGAATCAACGGCTGCAAATGACCGGGGAATCAAGAAACAAATTTATCAAGATATTTGGCATACTTCCGAATATTTTTTCTTTGAGCCTTACAAGTTGCAATTTGAAGGCTATAAACTCCTTAATGGAAAATATGAAGAAATAGTGCCAAATGAGCGCGGCTGGCGTTGGAGTGAACAGTTGCAATTATTTCTAGGTGTTTTTGAGGAAAAATTGCGCTTTTTTACTCCTGATGGTGTGTTAGTTCCCACACCAGAGGAAGCCGAAGTGCAAGAACGCCGGCGAGCAGAACAAGCAGAAATGCGAACAGAACAAGCAGAAGCACAAGCCGCAAAACTGTTAAGAAAGTTGCAAGAATTGGGGGTGAATGTAGAAGAATTGTAATAAAATAAGCGATGCTCTTGGGGTTTAACTTTCTCTCAAAACCCCCCGCTAATCAAATGCCAAAAGATCCCTATTCTTGGATAGAAAACTCGCTGCAAACCATCCACAAAGCCGGCTGGTATCGTTCTGTACAAACCATAAATAAACTCCCCGGCTCCACCGTTGAAATAGACGGCAAAACGCTTATCAATTTTGCCGGCAATGATTATCTCGGACTAGCAGGACATCCGCGTTTAATTGAAGCAGCAATAAACGCCACCAAAGAATACGGCACCGGCACAACAGGCTCACGTTTAATAACCGGCCACCGCGACATCCACCGGCAACTAGAACTAGCCATCGCTTCCCTCAAAAAAACCCAAGATGCCATCGTTTTCAGTTCCGGTTATCTTGCCAATATTGGCACCATTTCCGCCTTAGTTGGCAAGCGAGATTTAATACTATCTGATGGCTACAATCATTCTAGCTTAAAGGCCGGTGCAACACTCAGCCAAGCCACAGTTTTTGAGTACCGGCATAACGACATTCAACACCTAGAAATCCTCCTCAACCAACACCGCGAAAATTACCGCAAATGCCTGATAATTACTGATACTGTTTTTAGCATGGATGGTGATATTTGTCAACTGCCGAACCTATTAAATTTAGCCGAAAAATATAGCAGTATGCTGCTAGTAGATGAAGCACACGGCACCGGCATATTTGGAGAAAAAGGAAGCGGAGTAGTAGAGCATTTTGGATACACCGGCCACCCTTTAATTCAAATGGGAACCTTAAGCAAAGCATTAGGCAGTTTAGGGGGATATGTGGCCGGTTCTAGTAGCTTAATAGATTATCTCAGAAATCGCGCTCCCAGTTGGATATATACCACCGGCTTATCCCCAGCAGATACAGCAGCAGCATTAGAAGCCATTCATCTGATTAAAGAAGAACCCCAGCGGCGAAAAAAGCTATGGGAAAATGTGGAATTTTTGAAATATTTGTTAGCAGAATATCAGATTAAAACTCTATTTCAAGAATCGCCTATTTTTTCTGTGCCGGTCAAAGATGCGGAAACAGTTTTTGAGTTAGGAAAGCATTTAAAAGAAGCGGGGATATTAACCGGCATAATTCGACCTCCGACAGTCCCCACAAGCCGAATACGCATTACTTTAATAGCCCCGCATTCATCTGAACACTTAACAGAACTAGGGCGAGTTTTGGAGAGCGTGTTAAACCTAGATAAAACCTGATCAACCTGCCTGTTACTTGAGCAAAAAACTTGTAGTTTTCAGGTTGGCTTTTATGTCTTTAATTGGGAAACTTTAGCCATGAAAGTTTTTTTTCAAACCAACTAAAAACCGACCTTTTAATTAACTCAAAGCCACCTGCTTTAAAACCATCACCGGCCCGCTATTTTTCAGTCTATCCAACTGCCCCTCATTCCGCACAAAAAACGTCCCAACAAACCCCAAACCATTCACAGAAATACCCTCAAAATCCTCACAAGAACGCCGCACAACAAACATCCAATCCCGCGTCGCAAACAAATTATAAGCCCCCGTAGCATCCCCCACAAAATCGCCCTCAAAACCCACCGCCCTCAACAAACAATGATAAACCTCCAACAAACTCTTAGCCCCCTTCTCCAAACGAGAAAAAGCATGAACAAAATCAAAACCAGGTACCCTTCCCACCCCATTATCATCAAAACAAACCCCCTCCAAAACAGGCTTAATTGGAATCTCCATCATCGGCACAACCTGTAAATGCTTATGCCGTTGCGAAGCCCCCGCCAGCCTTCCAGAATTATAAAAAACCAACCCATCAAACTCATTTAAAACCAACTCCATCGCCTCAAAATCTGCTAAATTTAACCATGTTTCCTGCTCCTCAAAAACCCGCGTCACAATCAACAAATGATAATCCACCACATTAAACTTATTCAACAAACATAAATGAGTTTCTGACAAATCCGCAACAAACAAATCCTCCTCATAAGGCAAAAACGGATTAAAATCCTTTGGTTTACTTACCTTTTTTTTAAACTCATCCTTGCGAACCAAATTCGACGCCACCCGCACCACAAAACGAATCCCCACCTCCTCAATAAACTCACACTCTGTAACAATAGAATGCAGCGCCCCACATTCAATAGCTTTCTTTGTGCATTCCTTCACCTTTTGCCAAAGAGAGCCGGTTTCCAGCTTCCGCATTTCCTGCGAAGGAGATTTGTCTTCACACATAATTTAACAACCGCAACTTAATTTTACATTTCGTTTTGATTGTACAAAACTTCTGCTATCAAAATTCATTTAAAATAAATCTAACGAGCCGGCTTTTCCCAGCCTTGCTTGTGTAGCCACCCTTTTTAGCCGGTGGATGCGAACCAACCCCAACCCCCTAAAACCATGCCAGATCAAACCATCATCGAAAAAATCAAAAAACTCCTAGCCCTCACCACCTCATCCAACGAAAACGAATCGACAATCGCCGCCGAAAAAGCCTCATTATTACTCGCCCAACATAACCTCAGTTTAGCCGATCTAGGCAACACTCAAGATACAGAAATAACTGAAACAGTCATCGACAAAACCACCCGCTTCGTCACCTGGAAAATGATCTTACTTTCCGGCATCGCCGATGCCAACTTTTGCCAAGCACTCAGAAGCAACTACAACGGCAACGTATATCTCCTTGGTAGCGCCACCAACTTAATAGTATGCCAGCATCTTTATAACTACCTATCCAAAGCAATAGAACGCCGCGCTAAATATCGAAAAGGCAGCGGACGCGCTTATTTAAACGCCTTTCGAGTCGGCTGTGCAACCCGTCTTAGCGAAAGATTACTCGCCCAAAAACACGAACTCGAAACATCAGGAATAGCCGGCACCAGCGACACCCCAGCCACCCCCGCCATCGTCGTCCGTTCGATGTTTGAAAAAAACAAACTCTCCATCGACGACTACCTAGAAAATCGCGGCGTTACTGTTAGATCCCGATCCAACTCTCAAATCAGCAGCGAAAAAGGATATCATGCCGGTATCAAAGTAGGCGATCAAATCAGCCTCAACAAACCAATGCCGGCAGGCCAAAATATCAAACGCCTCCAACCCAAGGAGGACGAACTCGAATTTTAATGCCTATGTTTTTACTTTATTCTCACAGAATGAAAAGTTATTTGTGTGCATTAAAACCTTAAATTTTAACCGCAGATAAACGCAGATGGACGCAGATAGGTTATCTGTGTGTATCTGCGTTTATCCGCGTCTATCTGCGGTTAAACAAAACTCGCCTAAGACTAAAGTTTAGGAGTCTTTAACTTACTCTTTTCTCGCGCCACAATCGGACTTTCTGCGGTCTTATCTGGGTAGTCACTCCACTGCTTCACTTCACCCTCAGCACCCATCGCAGAAGTTACCTCATGTGAGCGTATTTGACTTAATTGCTCAGTCACTTTCACAGCTTCTTCCTGTGTCCGTTTCGTGCCTTCCACCGGCTGATCTAACAAACCATTTGTTTCCACAACTTTCTCTTGGGGATTCTCAACATATACCCAATTTTCGCCGGGTTCCCACGAACCTTGACCCTCATTCCAAGGCCCGCGAATATTCCCCCCATCTGACATATTAAAATACAAATGAGTGTAACGCGGATCGCCTTGCAAAACACCAGGCGGGAAATTCGGCTCAATCGTTTCTAACGCCGCCGCAAACATCTTATAGTGTGCAATTTCCCGCGTCATCAAAAACCCAAGCGATTCCTTAACGTAAGGATCATCCGTAAACTGAATCAGATTTTCGTAAGTAATTTTAGCCCGCGATTCCGCCGCCAAATCTGAACGTAAATCAACCGTCAAATCGCCATTTGCATTGATATAAGCACCCGTCCAAGGCACACCCTGGCTATCCGTCAGCATCGGCCCACCACTAGATTGCAAATAGAAATGTGGGTTAACCAAAGCTTCCTGAATAAATTTGTCTTTGTTTTTATTGCCAGAAAACAAACCAAAAGCACTACTATCAGCAGCATCCTTCAGTTCGCCATTAATCCCCTCCAGCAACATCGTAATCATTGCACCCACTATTTCCAAGTGAGCCAATTCTTCCGTAGCGATATCCATCAGCATATCGTACTTATCCGGGTAAGTCTTGCGGAATCCAAAGGCTTGAATAAAATACTGAATTGCCGCTTTTAATTCCCCATTACCGCCGCCAAATTGTTCGAGCAGCAAACGGGCAAAACGCGGATCTGGAGCAGAAACTCGCGCATTAAATTGTAGTTCTTTGACGTGATGAAACATCTTATTTCTATCTCCAAAAGTGGCTGAGATTGTTTTTTACTATCCTGTCTTTAATTAAACTAACGAATCGAAATCGCTACTAACTTCTACCAAAGGGATGAGTTAGAGGTGAGATTGTATTTGCAAATTTGTCTTAAAAAATTTTTTATCAACAAGCAAACTCTTGTTTTGTTGCTAACCAAAATATTTCAAAAGGTAGATGAAAATGAATCGTTGGGATTGAGCGCTCAATTATCAAAAAATTTTTAACTTTTCACTTATCTACTCTCAAATTTTTTTCCATACCAAATAAACTACTCCTCTGCCATGAACACACAACTAAACTTTTTAAATTTATTAGGTTAATTTATACTTATTTTATGCAAAGTATTTGTATAGTGAGATGGGCATCAACAAGCCTTTTAGCCTTATCCGTATAAACCCTTAGCTCAGCTTGCACGTTAGCAATAATGATTATCATTCTTACTTTTTAACTCAGTATTTCCCGTCCAGGCCATTTTTTTTTCTTTACAAAAAAAACATAAATTTTCGTTAAAGCCAGACGATCAAAGTAATAAAACTGGCCAATTCCAACTCAAAAGCCTTGATTTAGCGTGAAAAAAGCAGCTTTATCTTCATAAAGGATTGTTACAAAAGCGACAATTATAAAGTTTCTGTATAAAGACGTAGAAGTTATTGACACCGGCCCTAGCAATAGGGGTAGTATAGCGGTGTCAGTGTTTCAGCAGGAACATTGAACAAGAAAAAGGAGTCGGGCATTTCCCTTTGATTAGTTTCAAAAAATCCCCCTCCGCTTTAATTCTTCTACAAAGAGTTTTCCAAACTCCTTGGTTTAGCAAATCCATTGCCAAACCATATAATCCCTTGCGTTAAAAACAACTTAAGACGAGGAATAAATGACAGACTCTACTACTTTTGGGCTTAATGAATTTACAGGCGGCAATACATATACCCAAATCACCCTGGAAGATATCGTAACTGGGGGAGTCAAAGTCACTGTTAACGTTCTTCCCGATCCCGTTACCGGCAACATAGGCGATTTAAATGGAGTCTTTTTTCATGTAAAAGATGAAAGCCTAATTTCTACCTTAAATATCAGCGGCGGCGATGTCACCGGTACCGCTTTTGGGCCGGCAAATAGTGTTAGCAAAATCGATTTACCTAAAGGAGGCGGAACAATCGCCATCGATCCGCAATCCTTTGATGCCGGTGTGGCGATTGGAACCTCCGGCATTGGCAAAGATGACATTCGTTCCACCAGCTTTACAATTTCCAGCCGCAGCAAAGAATTAACCCTCGCAGACTTCATCAACGCCAACACCGGCGGCTCAGATTTTGGTGTTCGTTTAACCAGCGTTGGCACCGAAGGAGGAAAGCGCGAAGATAGCAGCAAACTCTCAGGAGAAGTAACTCAAAGCTTCACAGCCAACCCCCAAATAAACATCGACAAAGTAACAGGAAACGGCACAACAAAAGGCGACGGATTAACAATTTTAGAAGGTGAAAACGTCACCTGGACCTACACCGTAACCAACACCGGCAACGTCGAACTATCAAACATCAGCCTCAACGACGATCAAATCGGCGCTATCAGCAACCTAGTCAGCGGCGACACCGATAAGGACAACAAACTAGACACCAACGAAACCTGGGTTTATAACGCCACCGGCACCGCCACAGAAGGCGACTACAGCAACATCGGTCTCGTCAGCGGTTCCTACAATGGCACCACAGTAACAGACAGCGATCCAAGCTCATATTTTGGCGCCAACCCAGAAATTAATATTGATAAAGTAACCGTCTATAAAGATATTGAAGGCGACGGATTAAACATCAAATCAGGCGAAGCAATTGACTGGAAATATACCGTCACCAACACCGGCAACGTGGGACTATCTAACGTCAGCGTTAGCGATGATAAAGTGGGTTCCATCAGCACCTTTGTCGGGGGAGACACAGACGGCGACAGCATCTTAGACACCACCGAAACCTGGGTTTATAAAGCATCCGGCACCGCCACCGTAGGCGACTACAAGAACACCGGCACCGTCAGCGGTTCAGTCACAGACGACTTAGGAAATACCAAAACGGTTACTGATAGCGATGACAGTTCCTACTTTGGCGAAAACCCCGCAATTAACATCGACAAAGTAACCGTCTACAAAGGCGAAGAAGGAGACGGATTAAACATCAAATCAGGCGAAGACATTAGCTGGAAATATACCGTCACCAACACCGGCAACGTCGGCTTATCTAACGTCAGCGTCACCGATGATAAAGAGGGCGCGATCACCAACTTTGTCGAGGGAGACGCAGACGGCGACAAAATCTTAGACACCAACGAAACCTGGGTTTATACAGCAGCCGGTACCGCCGCAAAAGACGACTACAGCAACACCGGCACCGTCAAAGGTTCAACCACCGATAGTGCAGGAAATACCCAAACCGTTACCGATAGCGATGACAGTTCCTACTTTGGCGAAAACCCCGCAATCAACATCAACAAAGTAACCGTTTACAAAGGCCAAGAAAAAGACGGACTAGCAGTCTTAAAGGGCGATACAATTGACTGGAAATATACCGTCACCAACACCGGCAACGTCGGACTATCTAACGTCAGCGTCACCGATGATAAAGAGGGCGCTATCACCAACTTTGTCGGCGGAGACACAGACAACGACAAAATCTTAGACACCACCGAAACCTGGGTTTATACAGCCACCGGCAAAGCCATCAGCGGCCCCTACAGCAACACCGGCACCGTCACCGGTTCCAATAACGGCACCACAGTCACCGATACGGACGACAGTTCCTATACAGGATGTGCAGGTGTAAGAACTCCTGGCTACTGGTGTGCAAATCGTGAAATCTGGAACGGCGATGCAAGCGATGATTACAACGTAACACGCAAACCCAACGCCCCCACCGGCGATATCCTTTTACAACCCTACACCAACTCAGCCCAACCAGGAAAAGTCCTTGATCCCGTCGATCCCGTCACAGGCCAATATAGTGTCGGCCTCTTGATCGGAGACCTCAACAAAGATGGAGTCACCAATAACGGAGAACGAACTATATTTTACAACCTTGACGAAGCGGAAAAAACGATGAGTCGGGCACAGTCACAACTAGCTGCACAACTAGCAGGAAAACCAACTATAATCGACACTCGTTACTACGTTGCCAGCAACCTCACCGCTGCTTGGCTGAACTACCTCTCAGGAAATCCCGTCGATGCACAAAGCATCAACAATGGTGTCCAGTGGTTGCAACTCCTCACCCCCGATGAAAACAATGATGGTAAAGGAGATGGCTATACCGCAGGAGATGGTTACTTATGGTTGATGGGAGATAGGGAGTTAAATCGATTAAGCCCTCCCGTTTCAGAGACACATAGTGCCTGGACTACTGGTATTACAAATCCCCTCGTTCCTTCTGGTGAGTCTATTGCTGCTACCCTACAGGATTACAACACAACAGGTGGCGGAATTTCTGTATGTGCCCCTGTGTAAGCTTTAATTAACCTGTGATTTAAAAAACCTGCTGGCAGAGACGTCAGCAGGTTTTTTTGATGATTGTTGCCACCGATTTAAGATTGCCGAATTCCTTTGAGAAATTCTGTTGTCCCCTCAAGTCTGGATGGTATCAATAGACAACGGACAAATAAGTCAATATCTAAATCTGGCAAAAATCCACTCCCAGAAACTTTCTCATAAATGTCTTCCCGCAGGCGGTAAATAGAAAGCTGGTTATCTTCCCAAAACCAAACCTCTTGAATCTTAAAACGCTTATATTTTTCCAGCTTTTCAACCTCGCCACTCGTAATTACAACTTCTATAGCCAGGTCTGGATGTTCTTTTTTACCTCCAATATAATAAGAATCATCCGGCTCAAAAGATGAGCCTCTTTCTTTTGATCGGCGAGTAGCGCTACCTACCGGAATATACTCTATCTGTTTCTCAAAAAAATAAAGTTGTAGGTAAAAGCAAATAATCGTTTTAATCAATTCATGTTGTTCGCCAAGAGTCATAAATTCCACACACCCATCCAAATAAGTAATCCGTAAACCGGGCTCATTTTTCATTAAAGCTTCTATCGCCTCAAACTCCTCCCACGAGTGATAGCCAGGCAGAACGAATCTTTGTTCTTTTTGAGGGATTATTTTTTCAATAATTTGGGCAGTCATAATTTTATCTAAATTTTCTTTAGGAGCATCACTAGAGATTAGTAGAATAGCCACCGGCACAAAAACCGGTGGACTATAAACCTACTATTTTAATGCACTAACTCAATGGCACGTTTCGTCAACGCCTCAGCCGTCAAACCATTAAACGCCATCAACTCACCCGCGCTTGCAGTAGTTTCGCCGCGTTTCCAGGCAAAAGTATCGCGCTTGGCATTACTGCGTAACATCAGAGGTTCCAGCATACCGGCAGCACCTCCCGTGACACCAATCAAGGCATCACCGCCAAACAAACGCTCAAAACCCGCATCATCCAAAAATCCGCCATCAGCTTCCGAACAAGTATCCCACGCCACATCACTAGAACGATATAACCGGCGCGGATTCACCACCGAAACAATGCGCGCACCAATACCCTCGGTTTCCAAAAACGCCGCCGCTTCAAAAACCGGCATCAAAGTCATATCCCCAATCACCGCAAAAACCACCGTTTTATCGCCTGGAATTTCATGGATTGTCACCGCACCATCCTGCAACGCTAAACGGCTTTGCTCAAAGGTTGTCCGAATTGGCAAAGGCGATTTAGAAGCCGTAATCACAATGCCTTTATTCTTAGTTGAAAGCGCCCATTCATAGCAAGTCTGAATACTATTTGCATCCGTTGGAAACAGCGGAAAAACATTACCATTCCGCATCATTGCTGCAAAATATGCCTCAACTTCAGGACGTTGGTGAGTCCAGCCATTTCGCCCTTGTTCCAAAGCACCGGCAGTAAACAAAGTAACTGCTGAAGGTGTGCAGCGGCGTAACTCAGCCATCGCCTGCGTCACAGTTTGCCAAATTGGTAAACCATTAATTGCAAAAGACTCATAAGAACACCACAAACTCCGCGCGCCAAACAGCGATAAACCCACCGCCAAACCGGCACAAGCATCTTCACTTAAAGGCTCATAAACTTGTCCATTTGGTGTTTGATTATAAAGCTCATCAGATGTGGGGTGAATAATCTTCAAGCCGACATTAATATTACCAATGGCAGATGCTTCATTTCCATCCGCATTTGTCACCAAAAAATTGCGGTCACTTTGCCCAACTTTCACAACTAAATTACCCATAGCTGTTGTTGCAACTTTGGCGTCGCCACCAACGGCATACTCTTGCAAAGGTAACTCACCAATCTCTGCTAAAGGCAATTCAAACTCGGTAACAACGGTTTTGGCTGCCGGCCCGCCTCCAGCCCGCTCACAGTTTGTCCGCACCAACTCCCACCCCTGACGGGAAAGAGCGCGATTCTTCAATGCTTCTATAATGTGAGGTGCATCTAGGGTGTCTTTCGGGTACAAGTTGTGAGATTTTGCGCCCTTGGCGTGAACACCGGCCCCTTTCAATTGCTTAATAATAAATGCGGTCAATTTGCCGCCTAGAGCCGATTTCGCCGCCTTATCTACACCCAGCAAAACAGCTTTCATAAATGCTAGGCGCTGTTTCATTGAGAACACAGTGCTATCTACATAATCACCACTTTGATTTGTATCATCAAATTCTTTGGCATCGACTAGCACAACTTCGGCAAAACCGTTGCCTTTCCAATAGGCGATCATCTCTTCACTGGTTTTTGTGGAAACCATGCTGTGATGCTCTTGGGAGTAGCCATTCCAGACTAAAACCGGCAAGAAATTTGTAGCGGTGGGATAGGCTGTGTTAAAGTGTGCCATGCTGCTCATCGGGTAAGGTTCACCCATACCGCCATCACCCATTGTGAAGGGGAAAAGCTTATCGCGGTGAAGCAAAGCACCGGCGAGGGCGAAATGTTGGCCTTGACCAAGGGGGCCGGCGGGGCCAAGAATCCCCGGAATATAACCGGATAAGTGACCGAGCAAGCCGTGCTTTTCGCGGAAACGGTCGCGCAGTTGTTGCACGGTAGAAATACCCATGTCTTCTAAAGACCGGTCGAGGAACATGGCGCTATAAAAACCGGGGGCGTGGTGTCCGACTTCGGTAATAATATTTTTGTAGCCCAACATCACTAAAGCCGCATAAGCTTCGGCTTGGCTGGCAAAACCGCCTGGGTGTCCTGAAGCTTTGGAGCCGGTGACTTGCAGGGTGAGGTAGCGCAAAGCGTCTGCGTATAACAATGTTTGGAAGACTGCGGAGGTGTCGGTGGGATCAGAGATCGCGTTTTGACCTTCGGAAATAACCGGTGTTTGGCCGTGTGTATCGAAACCGGGCCAGTTTTCGCCGTAGTATTGGATGCCGTCACAAAAGTTTGAGGCCGTTGAGGTGGGGGGTTGAATCGTTGAGGTCATGCGGATGTCTGTTGTGTTTTCTGAGTTTTAATGATTTTACAACTTTGGTGTTGCGAAAGTTCATCGCTTTTGAGTTATAAATCAGAGAGGAGGTAAATTTTGCCCAAAAGCTCAGACATCTAACAGATAATCAGGCTCTTTTGTTTAATAGAGTTGGATCAGAGATCAGGTTTCTATTTTGTAGAGATTATCTCTTGGTAGAAAATATGTGTGCTTGGGATTAAAGAAAGATAAATTTGCCCAAATCTCACTTATTTTGTGGCGTAGTTTACTTGCACCGGCCTGCTGAATCCATCACAATAAAACCATAGAAACAAATCTTAAGGTTTCTCTCATATTTATTTTTACCATTAATGAACGGCTTATCTTCTCGGAATGGACAGCTATTTAAATCTCCTGCTCTTGCTTCTTTCTCCAACGCACTGACGCGCTTTCTTAACCGCTTACAGCCTTCCCCAGAAAGCATTGTGATGATTCTGGCGGTTTTGATTGGGGGTAGCACTGGGATGGGGGTGGTGACGTTTCATTTTCTTATCCATCTGATCCACAGTCTGACTTTAGGGGATTTGATGGGGCTGATTGGTGGGTGGGGGGCTTGGACGCTGGCTTGTGTGCCGGCGCTTGGGGGGGCGATTATTGGTTTAATGCGTTTGCTTTCGCCGGATTTTGGCCCTGGGATTTCTTCGATGATTGCGGCGGTGCAAAAAGAGGGGTTGCCGGTGGCGCCGGTTTTAAAGCCGGTGACGAAAATGGTGGCGGCGTCGGTGTCTTTGGGTACGGGGGCTTCCTTGGGCCCAGAGGGGCCGTCTGCTGAGATTGGGGCTAATTTTGGGATGTTGGTGGGGCAGGTTTTGCAGGTTTCGCAGGAACGGCAGCGCTTGCTTTTGGGGGCCGGTGCGGCGGCGGGTATTGCGGCGGGTTTTAATGCGCCTATTGCCGGAGTTTTTTTTGCGATTGAGTTGGTGTTGGGGACGAGTTTTGCGACTTCTGCGGTGAGTGTGGTGCTGCTGGCGGCGGTGGTTGCGGCGCTTATTGCTCAGATTGGGATAGGGGCAAAACCGGCTTTTATGTTGCCTGCTTATGTGGTGCGTTCTCCGTTTGAATTGCCTTTGTATGTGGGGTTGGGGTTGCTGGCAAGTTTGGTGTCGATTGCTTATACGGCGGCGATTAAGCAGGCTCAAAAGTTTTTTGCGGGGGAGATAAGGGGTTTTCGCTGGTTGAGTAAGGTTCCCCGCTGGGTGCATCCGGCTATAGGGGGGGTTTGTGTGGGGGTGGTGGCGTTGAGGTGGCCGCAAATTATGGGGATTGGCTATGAGACGATTGAGGCGATGCTGCAAGATGTGGAGTTTTCGTTGCAGTTGTTGCTGAGTTTGCTTGTGGTTAAGTTGGTGATGACGGCGATTAGTTTGGGTAGTGGTTTGGTGGGGGGGACTTTTGCGCCGTCGATGTATTTGGGGGCGTCGTTGGGTTCGGCTTATGCAAAAATTCTGGCTTTGGCTATACCGAGTATAGCCAAGTATATGGCGGGGCCACCGGCCTATGCAATGGTGGGGATGGCGGCGGTGTTGGCTGGTTCTGTGCGGGCTCCTTTGACGTCGATTATTTTGATGTTTGAGTTAACTCGTGATTATCGGATTGTTTTGCCTTTGATGGCGGCGGTAGGGTTGAGTGTTTGGTTGGTGGATGTTTTGAAGAAGCCGGCACAAACGGCGGCTTCTACTACGAATTTGCAGCAGATTGGTTTGAATATTGAGGGGGATAATAATAGGGAGGTTTTGGAGAAAATTCGGGTGTCGGAGGCGATGGATAAGTCGCCGTTGATTTTGTCGGGAAATACAGCGGTAGTTGAGGCGGGTTTGCGGTTGACTGAGTTACACCGGCATAGTGCTTTAATAATTAATGAGGCGGGACGTTTAATTGGGATTATTACTTTGCGTGATGTTAATCGGATTTTGTCGCAGGTAAAGGGGGATGATTTGTTGGGGTTGTTGTTGAATAAAAAAATTGCGGATATTTGTACGGCGGAGATTGTTTTGGCGTATGAAGATGAGCCTGTGACTGATGCTTTGGATCGAATGGCGGCGCGGGGTTTTCATCAGTTGCCGGTGGTTGAGCGTGATAATCCTTATGAGGCTTTGGGGTTGTTGAATGAGGATGATGTTTCTTTGGTTTGTCAGGTGGCGATGACGCGGGATGTTTTGCGGGGTTTTTGTGTTGTGCCGGTGGGGGTTTCTGAGGAGGAAAAGGAACGGTTGCCGGTGTGATTTTTGGGGGGTTGCAAATTAATGGTGCCGGCATTCGATCAATGGCATTTGGTGCCGGCATTCGTCACCGGTTAAAACCGGTGCCTACCCGAATAAAACCCCTTCGGGGTTCAACCACTAAAAGCGGCAACTTAAAAAAGTTTTGTTATGCTGAAAATAACAACTAAATTCAAAATACCAGAATCTATCTATGAAACTTAAAATCATTGTCCATGAAGCTGAAGAGGGCGGATATTGGGCAGAAGTTCCTGCTATTCCAGGGTGTGCGACTCAAGGAGAGACTTTTGAGGAATTACTGCAAAATTTGTATGAGGCAATTGAAGGGTGTTTATCTGTTGATCTGGAATCTATCGAGATGACGGATAAAGATAAAGTTATGGAGATTGCTGTATGAATTCTCTGTCCGGCAAAATAAGTCACCGGTTTTAACCGACGGCAAATACCGGCACAAACACCGGCATTTTTACCCGGCACCAACAAACACCGGCACCCCATAAACCTTTTAAAAATTTGCTATTATCTACAATAACGTCTCAATTTTTAACTCCTATGCCGGTACCACATTTAGGGCAAACTTCTATCCGCTTACTGTTGTCTAGTTCTGTCGTTGCTGCCAGTGCATTATGTCCGATAATAGGAGCATCAGTAGTAACAACAACAGCAGCAGCAGCGGTTGCAAGTGTCGCCGGCGGGGTACTTGCCAATGATGTCGGTGAGCATCTAAAATTAGCCCACCGGCTGCGGGAAAAGAAGAATAGTTTAAGAAACCATGACTTGACAAAAGCAGTAGGAAGTGCTATATCAATTGTGCTTTTTGCAGTGGCGGAAGAACACAAAGCCAGAAAAAATGACTGGCATAAAGATTTTGAAAACCTGGCAAAAGCAGCCCCGAATTATTGGAAAAATATTGCTGATAACCGGCAAGATGATTTTGCCGGCATTTGGGAAGAAAATCTACCGGCTGAATTATTTTCTACCAAAGCCTCGGAATTTGCCACAGTAAAAGCCTTAGATGAAAATAGCTGGATTGAGTTTCTCCAGGGGTTGTGTGCAGAAAATAAGGTTGGTTTAGGCGATGTTTTGATCCTAAATACAGCGCAAAAATGGGAGAGCATTTTTCCGAAGGCGTTGCGGGAAGTTTTGAAAGATGATTTTGAGCATGGCGGTAAAGCTTTTGCCTCGCTTACATTGTCGATGATGAGTGAAATTTCCGCCGGCATTAAAGAAAATCAAACAGCAATTTTACAATTGTTGCAAAATCAGGGAATTGCTCAACCTAATCAAGAATATAATGAGATTTTGAGCCGGTTGGATGCACTGGCAAACCAGCAAACAATTACCCCAGAAATTAAAAATGCTCTCAAGCAAGTATCCACGCAGATAGAATCTGGCTTTGAGGAAGTCTTGCGAGAAATGGGGGTGCAGTATGAGGAAATACGCAAAGAAATTGAAACGCTGCGAAATGAGATTTTAGATGCCCTTTCAAATATTTCTTCAAGAAAAGAAGATCAAGACCGGCATATAGAAATAGTAGAAGGCAATCAAAAAATATTAGAAGCGGTTGTAAAAATCACTCCCGCAAATTTGGCTAATTTGGATCATGCTTATCCAAGTATAACAGATTGGGTGGGGCGGGCCGGTGAATTGCAAACAGTGGGCGAATATTTGGCTAATTCAAACATTGCCCTCATTAAAATTATCGGCGTTGGCGGCATTGGCAAATCTACCTTAGCCGCGAAAGTTTTTGAAGTGGAAGGTAGCAAGTTTGAGGGGAAATTTTGGTGGGATCTCACCATCAGCCCCAACTTTACAGAGTTTGTCAGAAATGCACTGAGGCACTTAGGGCGTTTTTCGCTGCAAGATATCCAGCAAATTCCTGAAAAGGATGTCATAGATAGGCTGGTAAATTTGTTGCAAAAACAAGCGTTTTTAATTGTCATAGATAATTTGGAAACTGTGTTAAAAAGCGGCTGGGAGGGGAGTTTATGGGAGAAGTTTTTCTGCCGGTGGTTGGGGTGTGCGGGAAAAAGTAAGATTATTGTGACGAGTCAGGATGTACCAAATTTGACTGAGTTAAAAGGCAAAACTTTGCACTTAGAAGAGGGTTTAAATTGCACTGAGGGAGCCACATTATTACGCAATTTGGGGGTGCTGGGTGAGACAAGAGAGTTAGAGGATTTTGTTGAGTCGGTGGGGGGATATCCGCTGTATTTGATGCTGGTGGCGGGTTTGTTGGTGACGGAAGAGGAAGACGATCCGCAGATTAAATATTTGAGCCGGTATGGGAATTTGTATGAAATTAAGGGGATACACCGGGGTAAAAATTCGGTGAGTGTTAAGGATGTTTTTGAGGAGAGTTTTGGGCGGCTTTCTGATCAGCAAAAACAGTTATTGTTAAATTTGAGTGTGTATCGTTTGCCGTTTGAAAGTGCAGCGGCGTTGGTGATGTATGAGGGGACGGAAAGTGAGGCGGAAAATGATTTGAAGTTGTTGGCGAAACGGTGTTTTTTGTTGAAAGGAAAGGATGCGTCTGGGTTTAAGTTTCAGCCGGTGGTTTTGGCGTATTTGAAGTCGAAGGCGGGGGATTTAACGGAGGTGCATCGTAAGGCGATTGAGTATTATGGTTCGGTTCAAGAATCTGAAGGCTGGAAGACAAAAGAGGATGTTTCTGGATACATTGAAATTTGTTATCATTTGGGTGAGTTGGGAGAGCGTCGTGCTGCGTTTGATACGATTGGGATTTGCGATGAGTTTTTGAACTTTCAGGGTTTTTATGATGTTTTGATAGAAGTTTATGAACTAATTGTGCAAAATTGGCAACCAAAAGATGAGGATGAAGAGAGACTATTTGCTGCTTACCTCAATAATTTAGGTAGCGCCTACAATTCCCTTGGACAATACCAGAAAGCCATAGAATACCACGAGAAATCTTTAAAAATTAGAGAGAAAATTGGCAACCAGCCAGATATAGCCCGTTCCCTGAATAATTTAGGTAACACCTACAATTACCTCGAAAAACACGAGAAAGCCATAGAATACTGCGAGAAATCTTTAAATATTTGGAACCAACTTAACAACCATCAGGAGATAGCAGATACCCTGAATAATTTAGGTAATGCCTACCATTCCCTCGGACAATACGAGACAGCCATAAAATATCACAAGAAATCGTTAGAAATTAGAGAGGAAATTGGCCCCCAGCAGGATATAGCAAAATCCTTCATTAATTTAGGAATAGCCTATTATTCCCTTGGAAAATACGAGACAGCCATAGAATACTTAAAAAAATCTTTGACAATTAATCGTAGAATCGGCCACCAGCAGCAGATAGCCCTTTCACTCAATAATTTAGGGTCAGCCTACGATTCCCTTGAACGATACGAGACAGCCATAGAATACTATAAGGAATCTTTGGAAATTAGACAGAAAATTTGCAACCAGCAGGAGATAGCCCATTCGCTCCATAATTTAGGTTTGGCTTACCGTTCCTACGAAGAATACCAGAAAGCTATAGAATGCTTTGAAAAACTGCTAGAAATTAAACGCCCAACTAACGATAAAGAGGGTGAGGCGAAATGCCTGCAAATTCTCGCGGGTTTATACCACCAAACCGGCCAATTTAAAAAAGGCTATGCTGCCGGTTATCAAGCTAGTCAAATCTTACAAGAATCAAACCTCCCTCTCGATAGCCTGTATCCCAAATGGCTGCAATCTATCATCAAATTTGCTCAAAAAGGTAAAGGGCAATTTGTGTTATGTTTTATCACCGGCCTTTTTGCTTTTCCCTTTGCCCTTGTCTGGATAATTGTTGTCATGCTGTGGCGAATTATCCGCGCCAAAATCAACCGGCCACGATAAAATGAAAGCATTAAAACTTCAGCATCCAAACCACTTTATAACTGCAATAGATGGTAAAGTAAGACTTCATTATGTCAGCCACACAAACAAGCGAAAAAATAAGTCACGTCACCACCACAATTACCATCACTAATCTAGTCGATGAAATCTTAGCCGAACGAAATTTTATCACTTCGGATCAAATTCGTTCCCTCACCTTAGAAAACGTCCTCGTAGACACCGGCAACCCTCGCCTCTGCTTGCCGGCAAATATCATCGCCCAATTAGGTTTAGCTTTTGATACAGAAATTGAAGCAAAAACAGCAGCGGGAGTCAAAAAAATCCGTCTTTTCCACAGATTAAGCCTGACGATAGAAGGTAGAAAGGGAGTGTTTAATTGTTTAGAATTACCAGGCGGACAAGATCCCTTAATCGGTGTTCTCCCTTTAAAAGATTTAGGCTTACAACCAGATTTAATGAATCAAAAATTGATAGTGTTACCTAATCGCGGGCCAAATACCTATCACTTAATGTACTAACATCAGCATTCGTCACCGATTAAAATCGGATGTAAACAAAAATAAAACCCCCCTAGGGGGTTTTTTGATTCGTGTAGACTCCGGTTTCAACCGGCGGCAAATATCGGCGTTAAATACCGGCTTTCTATCATTAACTACCACCAAACGCGATTACCTTCTTCATCCATACGCGCCTGCCTAATAACATCAGAAATCTCATCAGCATCTTTAACGTGATGCAAAGCCTTTTTCTCACCATCCGGGTATTCAACAATAAAATAGGTAGGTACCTTAATATGGTCGCCGGTAATATCAGGAGCATCTACAGCAACCTGTTTCGCCTTTTCTTCAACACTCTTTCCTTCATCTATCCGGTCGCCCGGATTTGCCGTCAAATTTTGTTCTTTTGGACCCGGTTCACTTTTAGAATGCCAATCGACACTAACGGGTTGTAGCGGTTGTTGGTTGGGTTCGCGGCTCATAGTTTTTTATTCCTTTCTAAACTGTGTTTTTACTACTTTCACTATATAAATTAACCCCCCCTCTCTGTATCCTTCAAAGGAAATAATTTCTCCATATTACTAAAGACTATCTTTTCGCTAAACAAATGCCTCACCCCCCTATTTCGGCATTCCTTTAGGATTATTTATCAGATTTATTTCTCACCCTTGCGCCAGAACACATCTCAACAATTGCCCATATAAAGCCAATATTTGGAAAATGATAAGCAGAGGCCGGCAGCACTTCAACATTCAACAAAACCCAGCTAAAAGAAGAGCAACAACACCAGAACGCTTAAACAAAATAAAATAAATGCAACCCTTAAAAAACATTTACCTGCCTTATGACTGATAAACAAAGCTTAAAACCCCTAAAAGGTGCAAACCGCAAAATCCGCCGCCGGCTCACCATTCAAGGTGAACTATTACTCGCCTTATTACCAACCATAACTATACTAGGAGTGCTGGGGATGGTTGAAGTATTAAGCCGGCAACGTTTACTCTTCGCATCCCTCGCATCCAGCGCATTTTTAATATATCTCGATCCCCAACACGGCACCAACGGCATCCGCACCCTCATCACCTCTCAAATGCTTGCCGCCACCCTTGGATTTATCACTTATTTAGTATTTGGGCCCGGTTACATAGGCGCCGGCATAGCTATGATTATAACCATAATTTTGATGATAATTTTAGATGTCGTTCACCCCCCAGCCGTCTCCACATCTTTAAGTTTTGCTTTGCGGGCCGGTAATGAAACAAACATAATTTTATTCGCTCTCGCACTTGCCATCACATCAATTTTAGTTTTGCTACAACGCTGTAGTTTATGGTTACTAGCACGTTACAGCCAACGCCAAAATTCATAGGTTAAAAACCCTTAGCAACTTCTCTGGCCGCCTTTATGTTCAGTGAGGAACTATCTCAAATTCGCCGACTTTTTGCAGAACCAACCTTATCAAATTCCCGTTGTGAGTTTGTGGCTAAAAAATCAAAAACTAACTTGTTTTAAAGTTTTAGCCAAAGTTAATCAAAGCCTAGATGAACAAATTTATCCCTCACAACTATTTAACCGGCCTCTCCTGCAAATTAATAGCTGCAAAATGCTCTAAAAGCAGCCGGTGAACAAAAATATAACCGCCGCCAACCTTTTGTAAAAAAATCTTCCGCACCGCATAATCAAGAAACCGCGAATAATTCCAAGGCATGACGCCACTGGCACACAAAATCACCCGCAAAATAAAATGTTTAATACAAGCCTCTTCCCCACCGGCAGCAAAACCAAAAAGCAACCCAACCACCTGCCACACCACAGAATCCCACTGCAAAATCTTTACAGGTAGCCCCAACAAACAAAAACCAATCGTTGCAAAAAATAGCGAATTCTGGCCGGATTGAATAATACCTTGGTTGGGAAAAGTTTTGCGTTGAATAGCCGCACCCTTAAACCCCTGAATTAAGCCATAAACCAACCCCAAACTCATACCAAAAATAATCCCTCGGCCCAACGATGCAGTTTCCGGAATCACAACAGTAATCATTTTATGGTCTAATAAAGCTAAAAAAGACTCATACAAAATCTTAAAAGGAAAAAGCAGTAAACCCCCCAAGAAAACACCTAAAACTAAATGTTTACCGGCCTTTTTCCAAGACCATTGTAGCGTCTCCACCGGCTCAATTTTATCTAAACCAAAAATCAGCCAAAAAATCCCTGCCCCAAACATCAAAGCCAACGGTAACTGAGTTTTAGGCAACAAAGCATAGCCAACCGCACCCCCCACCGTAAAAAACACCAAAAACAAACTCAAAATATAAATCAACTTTTGGCGTTTTTTCGTTAACAAAATTGGCTGCATTTTCTCAATAAAAAACACAGTTTGAGATTGTTTAGACAAACTTTGTGCCAGCCAACTCAACCAGTAAATTGTTTGCTTTTTGGAATATTTAACATTTCGAGAGGGCTGGTGCAACATTCGCTCAATATAAGCATTAAACAAATGTTGTCGTCTTTCTTCAATCCCGCCAACAGAAAGCAAATCTTGCGCCGGCATTCCCCTATACGCCAAAGTCATAATACTCAACATCAAAGGAGAGTGAGCCAATTCTTGTAAAGAATTATCGTGTTGCAAAGCTGCTTTTAAACTTGTCAATTCTGAAGCTTGTTGTAAATACTCATCAATTTGTTGCAAAGTCAAAGGTTGCAAACAAATAGCCTCTTGCAATTGTAAGCGATTTTGCAAACTTTGATAATCTTTAATTCGACTGCAAACAACTAATTCTGTCGTCCCATGTTCCTGATAAAATCTATTAATCGCACTCACGCAAGCATCTTGCAACTTTGCACTAACCTCATCCAAACCATCCAACAACAAAAGCAACTCACCGCCAACAATCCACCGGCGAGCAATCTCCGAAGAAACTTGATATTGCGTTTTTAACTCAGCAATTAACCAATCTGCCAAAGATTGCTTTGGATTATTCCAAGAAGACAAATTAAAAACCACTGGAATTGTACAACTTGTGTTAGCTTGTGCTTCCTCCAACAAATCCCGCGCTAGTTGCAACAAAGTTGTAGTTTTCCCTGCACCAGGTTCGCCTAAAATTAACAAGGATCTCCCCTCTCCCAAAGCGCGAAACTTATCACTCACCCGCACTCCAGAAGGCAATAACTCGCCTTTTACCCCCAGATTTCCCCAGACAATCCCCCAAGGGCGCTCAATCAAATCTAAACGCGATTCTAACCCCAATTCTATCATCGCCCGACCGTGCAAAGAAGATTCCAAAACCCCCTTAATCCAAAAATTTGTTACCTTATTAATTAAAATCTGCCGGTGGCGTAAATCTGTACTATTAGCCACCAAAATCGGAGCCTTTTTTACCTGCGGTATCTGCGAAGGAAGCGTCAGCATTTCCTGCTTTATTCCAAATTTTAAACCCTGATTATTACTTGGTAAATTTGCTAAAGATTGGGTGTTAATTTTTAGCAAATCTGCTAAAGCCTCAGCCGCATTTTGATAGCGTTCTCGAAAATCATACCGCACCATTTTTTCAATAATTTCGAGAAGTTCAGATTCTACGACACCATTATCTAAACGATTACGCCAGAGTTTTTCTTTTGTCAAAGAATCTTCTGCTAAAAAATGTGGTAAAGTGCCGGTGAGAGCCTGAATAGCCATCATCCCCAACGCATAAATATCACTATTAAAATGAGGTTCCCCCCGCGCTTGTTCCGGCGAAACATACCCAGGAGTGCCGATAATCGTGCTTTGATTTTCATCACCGCCACAATTAACACTTTGTCCCAAAACTTCTTTAACCGCACCAAAATCAATCAACACCAACCGACCATCTTTTTTGCGACGAATTAAATTAGCCGGCTTCAAATCCCGATGAATTATATTACGCTCATGCAGCCAATTTAAAACACCTAAAACCTCGACTAAAAAACCCCAAACCGCATCAACATCCCATCTTTTCCCTGGCGCAAATTCCCCGCGTAAATCGCCACCCTCAACGAACTCCTCAACCAAAAAAAACTCGCCTTCCTCCTCAAAATGAGCCAATAAACGCGGCACAAAATCACACCCACCTAACCCATATAAAACCGTCGCCTCCCGCTCAAACAAACGCCGAGCAGTCTGCAAAAGCTCCCCCGAAAAACCCCCCACCCTCAAAACCTTAACAACACAAAAAGGCTCACCAGGCAAATCCCGATCTCGCGCCAAAAAAACCTCACCAAAACCCCCCGAACCCAAACCACTCAAAACCTCATATCTACCCCGTAAAATCCTCCCCAACATAACCAAAAACCCCCCATCCCTTCTTCTACCTAGCTGTGTTTACCTCCGTGTCCTCTGTGTTTAAAAAAAACACCTTAAACATAGAGTTTACCGACATAATCTTCATAGCCATTATAAAGCAAAGTCGGGCGTTTTTCCCAAGCCAGAGCCGGCCCTTTGCCAACAATTCGCTCCTCCGCTTGCGACCACCGAGGATGAGGCTTATTCGGATTAACATTCGCCTCAAAATCATACTCACTCGCCACTAAAGTATTCCAAAAAGTAGGCGGTTGCTTATCCAAAAACTCAATTTTTACAATTGATTTGGCGCCCTTAAAACCATACTTCCAAGGAATCACCATCCGAATTGGTGCGCCGTTTTGTTTTGGCAAAGAATGCCCATAAATTCCTGTTGCGAAAAACGCCAAATCATTCGCCATTTCATCAAGCCGCAAACTTTCATGGTAAGGCCAAGGATAATCGCCAAAACCCACCGGCCCAGGCGTAATTTTCTCATCATAAAACGATGTAAACCGCACAAATTTTGCCTTTGCAGTTGGTTCCACATCCGCGATTAAATTTTTCATAGCAAAGCCAACCCAAGGCACCACCATCGACCACGCCTCAACACAGCGAAAGCGATAAATTCTTTCCTCTATGGGAAACTTTTTCTGCAAATCATCCAAATCATAAATTTTAGGATTCTTCACCAAACCGGAAACTTCCACCTTCCAATTTTCTGTCGGTAAAGCTTGAGCATTTCGCCAAATACTTTTAGTTCCGCCAAACTCATAAAAATTATTGTATCTTGAGGCGAAACTCTCATCCGTGATGGTGCGGCCCACTTCCTGAAAATTAGGATTAGTCTTAACATCAAGCTTCACGGTTCCCGCAATTGGGTTTTCTTCTTTTTTGCTTTCACAACCAACTAAAGGTAAAGTTGTTGCCGCCAAACCGGCCCCTATTAAACTTTTCATAAACCGGCGCCGGTTAAAAAACAAATCCTCTGGCGTCACTTCACGCTCTGGAATTTCCCAACCCTTAAATTTCTTAATTAGAACCACAATTCATCAACTCCAATTATTAACTATTCTAAACAATCATACCAAATTTTTAGCCATTAGAGGAATTTCGCACTCACGCCGAGGCAAGAAACCGGGTTTTTTAGTCTCTATCTCGCTAATCATCTTCTATCTTTTATAGAAACCCGGTTTTTTTGCTTTAATAGATTAAAAAAGGTTGAGCCGAAAAACCAACCCCAAACTATCAAGAAAAACCCTTATCTTTAAACATCCTTTCACAACAAACCGGCATAACTTCCCTAAAACCCAAACTTTCCAAATAACTCCGCCAGCTTTCCACAGACTCCTCAACCGGCAAAAGCCCCAACACAACCGCCACCTCAGCCACCCAAGGAACCGTAGAAATCTTATAACCTTGCCAGTCCGCCTCAACCGTCAGCCAATCAGGGACAGAGTGCCGATCAAAATCTGATTTTTCATAACTTGCTCTGAAACAGTAGATTATATTCTTAACCATCCTTACACCAAAAATTTCAATGCAACAAACAAATATTTAACCTAAATGCCGATAATTGATGTCACAACCTCTTGACTTAAAGACTAAATCTCATCTTTTGCCAAGCCAAAAACCCCTACAAACACAAAAAACTCGGCTTTTTAGCCGAGCACTTAGGAGCATAAAAAAAAGGACTTCAACTGCAAACAAAACCCAAATACTAAAATAAATTACCAAAAGCAAGCAGTTAGAGAGAGGAGAGTAACTAACTTAATGCTTACAATTAAATATTAAACATCCACTTCAAACTAACATCAATGATCTAAATCGTAAAAACTTGTGATCCTCGTAAACATTATCAGCGATCTCTGTAGCCCCAACCCGTGACCGCTATCACATCCTTACCAAACTTGCTAAACTGAGAATCATCTCCTTATAAAAGCAAAAACCAATGAGCGATATATTTAAAGGCTTTGAAGAACTCCTAGAACTCGCCAAAACCCTAGAAGAAAAAATCCAACAAGGCGACATCAAAACCGATATCCGCATCAACACCGGCACCCTCCGCAGCATCCCCACCCAAGGGAATATTCCCCGCAACACCCAACCGCGATCACCATCCCCAGAAGTCATCATCACCCCCCCACCGCAAACCACCAACAAAAACTCCCAAACTTCCCCCAGCAAACTAACAGAAAAAATCGGAGGTTTAGGAGAAGTCATTAAAGAATTGCGAGAACTCATAGAAATTCCCTTAAAACGCCCAGAACTATTACAAAAATTAGGTTTAGAACCCACACGCGGCATCTTATTTGTTGGCCCCCCCGGCACCGGCAAAACCCTCACCGCCCGTACCCTTTCCGAACAATTAGGAGTTAATTATATTGCCATCACCGGCCCCGAAATTATCGGCAAATATTATGGGGAAGCGGAAACAAAATTAAGAGAAATTTTTGCCAAAGCAACCGCCTCCGCACCTTGTTTAATATTCATAGATGAAATAGACACTCTTACCCCCAACCGGCAACAAGTAGAAGGCGAAGTTGAAAAACGAATTGTTGGGCAATTATTAGGCTTAATGGATGGTTTTTCACCCAGCACCGGCGTCATCGTTCTCGCTGCAACCAACCGGCCCGACAGCCTCGACCCAGCCCTGCGTCGGCCTGGCCGGTTTGACAGGGAAATAACGTTTCGCGTCCCCGACAGACAAGGACGCCTAGAAATCTTGCAACTCCACACCCAAAGCATCCCCATCGATAACACCGTCAACTTATCCGAAATAGCAGACATCTGTGTAGGCTTTGTGGGTGCAGATATCAAAGCCTTGTGCCAAAAAGCCGCCTACAACGCCTTGCGCCGCAGCGTCCCCACGCCCGACAGCCCCACACCCGACAGCCTCAGCGTTACCCACAGCGACTTTCTAGCAGCCCTCAAAGACATCAAACCCTCGGTATTGCGTTCTTTGGAAGTTGAAACCCCCAGCGTCGCCTGGGAAGACATCGGCGGCTTGGAAGCAATCAAACAAACTCTACAAGAATCAATCGAAGGAGCGCTACTCTATCCCGAACTTTACCGCCAAACCCGCGCCAAAGCGCCGCGAGGCATCTTGTTGTGGGGGCCCCCTGGCACCGGCAAGACGCTCTTAGCCAAAGCCGTCGCCTCCCAAGCGCGGGCCAATTTTATCAGCATCACCGGCGCCGAAGTGTTGAGCCGGTGGGTAGGAGCAGCCGAGCAAGCCGTGCGCGAGTTGTTTACGAAAGCCGCCCAAGCCTCACCCTGCGTGATTTTCATCGATGAAATTGATACCCTTGTCCCCGCCAGAGGCGTAAATTTAGGAGACTCAGGCGTAAGTGACAGAGTGGTGGGCCAGTTGCTCACCGAATTGGATGGGTTGCAAGCTTCCCCGGATATCCTTTTGATTGCTGCCACAAACCGGCCCGAAGCCATAGACCCTGCAATCTTACGGGCTGGACGTTTGGAGCTACAAATAGAAGTGGGTTTACCAGATGTAAATAGCCGGATGTCAATTTTACAAGTCCACAACCAAGACCGGCCCCTGCAAGATGTCGATTTGGGCGAGTGGGCCGGTCGTACCGAGGGCTGGAATGGGGCAGATTTAGCCTATTTCAGCAATCAAGCCGCTTTGGAGGCAATTCGCAAATTTCGGGCCGGCGGCGGTTCAAATCCCCAAGAAATCCGCGTAAATCATGCCGATTTTGAGCACGCCTACGCCGTTGTCTGCGGGTCTAAAGGGGGGGATTGGTAAAAGTTGGAAAGGGGGATTCGGAAAATTTTTTCCTTATTCCCAATTTTTAATCTTGTGTTATTTTTGTTACTACTTTTGCCACTACTTGAGTGCAAAACTGCGTTATATTGTATTTTTAATCAATAAAGCTTCTAAGGATAACAATGCCGGTCTCACTCAGACTAACGGCTCCTAAAAAGTTTTTTTTACCTTGATAGAATTGCGATAATATGTCTCAAGTACAAATCCATCTCAATGACCGGCAACAATATATTCTCCGCTGCACTGTGCGGCATTATATCGCAACTGCGGAACCTGTAGGCTCAAAAGTTTTGGCAGAAGAATATAATTTAAACGTCAGTCCTGCTACGATTCGGTCTTGTTTGGGATATCTCGAAAAAGCCGGTTTGCTTTATCAACCTCATACCTCTGCCGGTCGTGTTCCTTCCGACTCTGGTTATCGCATTTATGTAGACCAACTTATCACACCTTCAGAAACGTTATCCCGCCGCATGGAAAATCTACTCCGTGACCGGCTAAATTTTGAAGATTGGAGTTTAGAAGCTTTATTGCGAGATGCAGCGCAACTTTTGGCAACCCTTAGCGGTTATATTACTCTGATTACTCTACCCCAAAGTAATACAAGCCGGTTGCGTCATTTGCAATTAATTACCGTTGATTCTCAGCGGGTGATGTTGATTGTTGTCACCGATGCGTTGGAAACAAAATCAACTTTAATGGAACTGCCAAAAACCCCAGAAGGAGAAGATTTAGACACGGAATTATTAGAGCGAACTTTGCAAATTTTATCGAACTTTTTAAATAGCAAATTGCGGGATCGACCTCTCAGTGATTTGTCTAAATTAGATTGGGGAGAACTTGACCGCGAGTTTCAAATTTATGCAGAGTGGTTGCGTGCTATGATCACAGATTGGACGCGCCGGTTTAAGACTCCAGCCGCCACCCGACTTGTGGTTAGTGGTGTTTCGGAAGTGTTGCGACAACCGGAATTTTCAGAACTAAATCAAGTGCAAACTTTGATGCAGCTTTTGGAAGAAGAACAAGAACAACTTTGTCCCTTAATTTTTGAAAATCCCGAACCAGAAAACTCAGGAAAGCGCGTAAATGTTCGCATTGGTAGCGAAAATCCTATCGATACTATTAGGACTTGTACGCTGATTTCTTCGCCTTATCGACGGGGTGGGGTGCCGGTGGGAAGTGTGGGAGTTTTGGGCCCGACGCGGATGCGATACGAAAACGCAATTGCTATGGTAGAAGCCGCCGCAGATTACATCTCGGAAGCCCTGAGTTAAATTGCTGTCATTTCAAATACAAACTCATAAAAATATGAAAAGAAAAAATCTATTTTGGGTACTTTGGTTAGGCGTGATTATTTATGCGTTTTTTCTCGCCCCGCCAGATAATTATGAAGAAACGTTTGAACTAATTAAAAGACTATCCACTGGCCAAATAGAAGGCATTAATCCTTTGATTGTTTCTTTGTTCAATATCATGGGAGTTTGGCCAATGATTTATGGCTGTGTGTTGTTTTTTGATGGTAGGGGGCAAAAGGTGCCGGCGTGGCCGTTTGCTGCTCTATCTTTTGGCGTAGGCGCTTTTAGCTTATTGCCTTATTTAGCCTTACGAGAACCTAACCCAGAATTCACCGGCCAAAAAAACCTCTTTCTCAAAATCCTCGACTCAAAAATCACCGCAATTTTGCTACTTTTAGGAAGTGCCGGTTTGGTTGCTTGGGGTTTAATTAATGGCGACTGGGCAGACTTTTTTGTGCAATGGCAAAACAAAAGATTTATTCATGTAATGAGTTTAGATTTTTGCTTGCTCTGCCTGTTATTTCCTGCTGTACTTGGCGATGATATGGCAAGAAGAAATTTAAAAAACCCGACATTATTTTGGGTTGTTTCTTTGATTCCTTTATTGGGGCCGGCTGCTTATCTTTGTTTGCGCGGGCCGGTGGCTACCCACACCGATTTATAATGCTGAGTAGAGTACCGGCCTAATACTTAAAAACTGATCAATAAGTGATAATTCTCTTGCCACCATGAGCTTGTCACTCCCTCTACAAGTCAGGTGGCAAAAATAGACAGTAATCTCCAACTTGAGTTAGATTTCAAGTAAAAATAACAGCCTTAAGATATGGGTTAAATAGCATTGAGGCAGAGCAGATGTCGTACCCATTGAACCAAGATTCCGAAAAACTTAAGGCACAGGAAAGCACCTTGTTTGATCGAACTTTTCGAGATAGCTCAGGCAACATTGTCATTGCTCAAGCCCCTAATTTACCCCTTCTAGTGGGGTTGACAGCAACTTTACTTCAATTCGTCCTACCCAGCGGTAATCTCCTGGCAGGATTTGATTTAGTGGCGTTTGGGGCTTTGTTTACCTGGGCATGGCAGGAGTTATTTGAGGGCGTAAACTACTTCCGGCGGGCGCTCGGTTTGGTGGCGTTGGTGGGTATAATCGCCTTCAGACTCCACATTGTTTGAGCTTGAATTCCCTCCGCAACCCGTCGGGGAAACTCCAGCAATTTTAAAGATGCGATTCAAGATTGGCTGGATGTTGCTAATAATTTATCAGCCAAGCCGGCCCTAAAATCTCAGCCTTAAAATCTCACAAACGACAGAGGAAATTTTCTCATCAAACTTCACCCCAGAGAGAGGGAGATTTCCTAACGTTTTTTTAAACTTTACGCTAATTAGGAAAGTTTAAAAGAGCATCAAAAAAATGAGAAAACTGGTTATCTTCTGCATTTGGATAACATTTGTTATCTACACCATAAAAGTAGCGCCCCTCGACCGGCCCGACACCGCAGAAATCGTCAGCAAATTATTAACATTACGCTGGGGAGAACTCAACGCTTACATCCCGGCGCTTTTCAGCCTCATGGGAGTATGGCCGATAATTTATGCCTGTTTAATGTTTGTTGATGGTAAAATGCAAAAAAAAGTCCGAGCATGGCCGTCTTTTATTGGTTCAAACGGGACAGGAATTATTTGCCTAACTCCCTATTTACTGTTGCGAGAACGGCAGCAAGAATTTGTGGGGGTAAAAGACAAATGGTTAGAAATGCTAGACCGAAGAAAAACCGGCCTAGCTTTGTTATTATCGACCATTGGTTGTATAGCCTACGCGGTGATTTTTGGAAGTTGGCAAGAGTATGTTCACCAATTCCAAAACGTTGCCTTTGTTCACCTGATCAGCATAGATTTTTGCTTGATGTGCGTGTTGTTTCCCCTCACAGAATTATTTGATGATGACATGGCAAAACGGGGAATAAAGGACCGGCGAATTTATTGGGCAGTTGCCTTAATTCCGCTGTTTGGGCCCTTAGTTTATTTATGTTTGCGTCCGCCGTTAGCAGAAACAACAAAACTCAGTTTAGAAAGAACCGGTTATCCTAATATATCTTTGCCGTTAGTGGAATAATAACCCTCGCAGTGCAGATCAATTATGCGCTACAGGCTGCTATAGGATGCGGTTTATAATCTCTTTGGTTTCAGGATCACAGGGCAATTTAAAAACAGTAAACCAGTTCAATATCCACCCTCACACTCACGTTTCGTCACCTGATGCCGGTACTTAAACATATCCTCCAAACGAGAATAAACCCACCATCCAATCACACCCTCAGCAACCAAACCCCCTGGTAACTCAAAATCAATCGCATCGCGTAGCTTTGTTCCCCCATTCCTCTCCTCAAAAACGTGCCGGTGAACCCAAGAAACCACCGGCCCCTCAACTTGAACATCCGTAAAAAAGCGATATTTTTCACACTCCGAATGTTCAGCCAACCACCTAACAGGAACTGGCCCCAACCAAAGCCGAAACTCAGAAATCGCCCCCACATCCAAACCCCCCTCCCGACGAATAACCTCAACCGGCTGCCAAGGAGGCGTCAAAACCTGCAAAATATCAGCACGTTCGTGAAAACCCCAAACCACCTCAACAGGAGCATTAATCAGCGTAGAACGTTCAAAATGTAACATAATTTGTGATTTCTCATTTGTGATTAGTTAATAGTCATTTCTTACAAAAGCCGCATTTATAATAATCAGCTTTCCGGTTCCGAATCAATCTCAATCTCAAGCGTATCCTCATCAACCCGAACATATAAAACATTCGGCTGACAACAAACCTGACAATCCTCAACATAAGACTGAGAAAACCCCCCACCAAAATCAACAACAGTATAATTAACCTCCCCACAAAAAGCACAAAAAAACTCAGCCGAACTATCCATAAAACCCCCTCAAAAAACCCCAAAAACCACCTTACCACACCCCAACCCCAAACGAAAAACCCATCCGCGTTAATCCGCGTAGCGCTACGCGCGGCTACGCCTAACATCTGCGGTTAAAAATACTCCATAGCCGACTCCAAATGTTTCTTCAAAACCCCAACCGGCAAAGGCCCATGCAAATGACCCCAAGGCAAAAACCCCTCCACATCCCAATTTTCAAACACATAAAAATCCAACCCCGGAAGCTTCCCCTTCAACTCCTTAAAAGCACGCCGGTAACTTCCCAAAGAATCCCCATAACCTCGCACCAACTCCAACAAAAAAGAAAGCCGTCGATCACCCCGTGAAATCAACCCCTGAATAACAGACCAATTATAACTTTCCGGGCGAAAATCAACCCCAACTTTACCCAAATCCTTATCCAATTTTTTCAAACGTTTCTCAGCATCCTTATTCACACCAAACCACTGAAAAGGAGTATGAGACTTAGGAACAAACGTACTGCAACCAAACGTCAAACGTAACCCCGGCGCCGCCTTTTTTAAATCCCGCATCATCCCCACAGTAGCCGCCAAATCATCCACACCCTCACCAGGCAAACCCACCATTCCGTAAAGCTTTAAGCCACTCAAACCCCCCGCCTTAGCATTCACCGCCGCCTGTATAATCTCCGAATTTTCCAACTTTTTATTAATAATCTTCCTAACTTGTTCCGAACCGCTTTCAACAGCAATCGTTAAAGATTTTGTCCCCCGTTGAGAAAGCGTACTTGCCAACTGTTCAGTCACCGTATTTGTTCTAACCGAAGAAATACTCAACCGCACATCATCAAACTGCGGCTTACTCAAATATTCCAACAAACCATGAAACTCAGGATGTTGAGTAACAGAAGCCCCCAACAAACCCAAACGATTAGTAACTTTTAAACCCCTCTCAATAGCCGGCATTAAACTCGATTCTACACTCGCAGTCCGAAACGGCAAAGTCAAATAACTAGCCAAACAAAACCGACACATTTCCGGACAACTGCGAACCACCTCCACCATAAAAATATTTTCCCAAGCCGCCTTTTCCGTCACCACAGAAGAAGCCGACAAAACATTACCCCGATACGTTTGTTTTTCCACAAAAGCCGGCACATCCGCATCCACCGGCACCACCGACTCCACCGGCCCGGAGGCGCTATACTTCACCTCATACAAACTCGGAACATAAACCCCAGGAACCTTAGCCAAACGCCGTAATTTTGTACCTCTATTGCTATTACGAACCTCCTTAAAAGCCTCAATAAAATTACCTAATAAATCTTCCCCATCCCCCAACAAAACCACATCAAAAAAATCAGCAAAAGGCTCAGGATTTGCCGTCAAAACCGGCCCCCCCCCAAACACCAAAGGATCATCATCCGTTCTCTCAGAACTCCGCAGAGAAATATTTAACTTTTCCAGCAAATTAAAAACATTCACATAATCCAATTCCCAAGACAAAGAAAAGCCCAACAACTCAGGAGAACTCGGCAAACTTTCAGAAACATCAGTAAAAAGTCGGCGCACATCAACATCAGAACGCATCGCCAAACTAGCCCAAACCACCTGATAACCAAGGCTAGTAATGCCAACCGTATATTCATTAGGAAAAGCAAAAATCACAGGAATCGCCCCAGCATCAGGCGTTACCGGGTCAAATAACAAACGTTCAGAAGCAAAAAAAGAAACACTCACAGGGTTTTTATTTTGATTAAATCACTCATATTTAATTTTAAGCCATAAAATAATCAAATTAAAAAACAAAGTCAAAAAATTAGCAAAAATCACCGGCTTTGAAGAAATCAAAATCCCATAAACAAACCACAAAAAAATCCCCAGACAAAACGTAACCAGCATAACCAGAGAGACATCCTTGGCAGATTTTGTTTGCCATACCTTATAAAGTTGAGGTAAAAAAGCAATCGTAGTCAGCGTTGCCGCAGCAAATCCCAAAATATTAATAAAATTCATCTTCTAACATAAGATTTTAGATAACCGCTCTAGCCGGTGTCTCCGCACGCCCGTTATGCCCAGATCGTGAGGGGCAAAATATAATCTTAATCTTGCTTGCACCCAGCATCCGCCCATCGCGGCATTGCAGCCCTTAAGCAATTGTGTCAGTCAAGACTAAACTGAGATAGGCTAGAGTCTCTAACAGGGTAGCACAGCACCGGCTCCCCGTATTTTGGCCGGCCAGTGGCGCAGCAACCCTGTCAAGACAAGCCTATTCAACAATTGCCGACCTATTCACGAACAATTGAAAACAACTATGACACCTGTTGTAAAAATCATTCAACCCTCTGGCCTTTTAGATGGAACAAAAGCCACACAAGTGCGAAAAGAAATTGATGAAATTATATCAAGCGGTGCCAGCCTCGTCTTAATAGATTTGCAAGAAGTAACATTTATAGATAGTTCAGGATTAGGAGCCTTAGTTTCAGCACTAAAAGCCGTGAGAGCCGCCGGTGGAAAGTTATTTATCTGCTCAATTAACGCCCAAGTCAGAATGCTATTTGAATTGACAAGCATGGATCGAGTCTTTCAAATCTTTGCAAACCGAGATGAATTTAATAAGGCGGTTATTTCCAATTAAAAACTTTAAATTTTGGATTTTGGATTTTCCAGACGGAAAATCTAAAATCTAAAATATCCTTATCCAAAACTCACTTTCACAACCGAAAGATCATCCTCAAAAGTCTCACAAGCGCCGGTGCGCCGAACCGCATCCAGCAGCCGATCCAAAGAAGCCTGCTCAGTTTGGCGATTTACCACAAGCTGCTTAATAAAATCATCTAAAGTCCACACATTACCATCAGGCAGATTAAGCTCATAAATTCCATCACTAAACACATACAAAGAACTGCCTGGAGTCAAATCACAAGAATCAAAAACATATTCAGCTTCAGGGAACATCCCAATAGGAAAACCCTGAGTTTTCAGCTTTTTAACTTGAAAATTGGTTGCCGAATTCCCCGACATCAAAACTGCTGGAGGGTGGCCGGCACTAGAATAAACCAACTTTCGCCTCGAACGGTGATAAACCCCATACCAAATCGTAAAATATTTATCCACATAATGATCCAATTGGTGATTCATTTGAAAAGCCTTATTCAGAGCCTTTAAAACCTCATGGGGTTGATAAAAATTAGTATTAGGAAGCGAACGAGAGCGCAAAATATTTAACATAGAAACCGAAAGCAAAGCAGCCCCCACACCATGTCCAGAAACATCCAACAAATAAATAGCCAAGCGCTCATCATCCAGCCAATAATAATCAAAACAATCGCCGCCCAACTGTTGAGAAGGAACAAACCGCCAATCAATCGATGCAGCTTTTCCATTCATAGGAGGAGGTACAAGAGACTGAACATAAAGAGCAGCATCCGCCAAATCCGCCTCTAAAATTTTATTTTGAGATTGTAACTTCTGAGTTAAACCCTCCAAAATTTGATTTTTCTTTTGCAAATCTTGATTCAATTCGTGAATACGAATTCCAGCCCGCACCCGCGCACTGAGTTCGTCAATTTCAATCGGTTTCGGCAAAAACTCATCAGCGCCGGTATCCAACCCCGTCACCCGATCCTCAACATCACCTCGCGCCGTCAGCAAAATAAAAAACGTCGTAGATAACTCCGCATTAGATTTGACCCACCGGCACACCTCCAGACCATCCATCAAAGGCATCATCCAGTCACTAATAATCAAAGCCGGTCGCAAAAGTTCCGCCTGAGAGATACCTTCTTTTCCATCCTTGGCTACGGCCACTTCATACCCCTGCTTTTTTAGAGCCTTAGTCAGCACCAACCGAATTGCCGGATCATCATCAATCACTAAAATTTGAGTCATAAGCGTTCAGCACTGCGAGGAGCCGCTTAAAAAGCCACCAATTAAAACATTAACATTTCACAAAAACCTATCAATGGTCGGGTTAACGAAAACGCCATCCATCGAACCAACCCCACATCGCTGAATGCACACTTATTTTCAAGCAAACTGCAACGCGACGCAGAACGCCAGAACTAAAGTCAAACGCATCGGGCGAGTGCACAAAATCATCGCTCATAATTTACATTTCGTGCAACAGCACATAACTCAGATAAAATTAAAACTATTCATAGCCAAATTTCAGCCACCATGTTATGGAGTCCAATGATTTGAACGATAGCCAACCCAGACGCGAAAGCAGCATTGCACAGTTAATTGAAAAAGCGAACCTTTGCGTGCCGACCCAATTGGGCGAGTTATCCAAAGTTTTATCATGGTTCGACCGATTTAACCATCCCCCACTGCCAAAATCTATTTGGATGGAGTGTCAGCTTGCCCTTGCCGAAGCCTTTACCAACGTCGTGCGCCACGCCCACAAAAACTACCCCCCAGAAGCCCCCATCGAAATTCAAGTAGCCCTCTACCCCCAAAAATTAGAAATTCGCATTTGGGATCGCGGACAACCCTTCAACCTAGACGAACGTCTCCAAACCTTACCCCCCCAAACCGATCACAATGCCGAAGGCGGGCGAGGTCTACCTCTGTTAAGCCGCATTGCGGACGATCTCAGCTACACCCAAACCTCCGATCAACGCAACTGTTTACTGATCGTCAAAAACTACACCCCATAAACCCCACCATAAAGCCTTCCCCCACAATAAACCTGTCAAAAAAGCCCCTCTTTTACATTTACATCTACATCCGCCCAACAGCCCGCTTTACCCCAAAAAACTCCCCAAACTTTTACTCCCCAAAAAACCAACTAAACCCCAAAAAAACTAAAACCAGCAACCCCCACAAAGGAAACTTAAGCCCCCCTAAAAAATAAACCACTGGAAACACAAAAAGCCCCATCAGCAACCAGCCAAGCCCCAGCAAAAATAGTAATAAAAAAACCGCATACATATCTCCATTCCCTCCACAAAAACATTAAAACTGACCTGTGGCAAAAATAAAATTGTCACCAGCCCCCAACTTCAAAAACCAATACCTTGTTAGAACTAAAATAACCTAGCCATCCATAATCCCCATCAGCAACAAAAAAAGAAAAACCCTCAAAAACAATCGGAGGATAGCCATGCGCTCCCAGCCATTAAAACAACTAAAACAGGCAACCATACTCAGCCTAACCCTGAGCCTGACCCTCCTTTTACCCGCCGGCGCAGAAGACCCCATCTTCGGTAAAATCAGCCTCCGCCCCGGCTTCACCCCACCGGCCGGCACCATCACCGGCTACACAAGTGGCTCAACCTCCCTACCCGCCGTCGTCGCCAACAGCGACTACAAAGGCAACAAATGCCTCGGCTTTGCAGACAAAGCCCCAGACTACAAAATGGTTTTAGAGCAAGACTTCCCCAAACTGCAATTCTCCCTCAACAGCGGCGGAAAAGACACAACCCTCGCAATTATGGGCCCCGACCGAAAAATCCGCTGCGGCGACGACACCGGCTCATCAAAAGACGCATCGATCACAGACACAAACTGGAAAGCCGGAGAATACAGCATTTGGGTAGGTTCCATCGACCCAGCCAGCCAGTGGAACTACAAACTCACCGTCCAGCAGTAGCCAAACCACACAGCAAAAACCCCAACAACGGTAATATAAAAAAAGGTCATATTACCGCTGGGTAATCTCTCGATGTTTAAAACACTCGCCGCCGACTTCCGCATCATCTTCGAGCGTGACCCCGCAGCACGCAACCCCCTAGAAGTCCTATTTTGCTACCCCGGATTGCAAGCCTTAGTCTTCTATCGCTTCGCCCACTGGTTAAAAAACCTCGGCCTCCCCTTCATTCCCCGCCTCATCTCTCACATCGCCCGCTTTTTAACCGGCATCGAAATTCACCCCGGCGCCACCATCGGCACCGGAGTTTTTATTGATCACGGCATGGGAGTCGTCATCGGCGAAACCGCCATCATCGGCGACTACGCCCTCATCTACCAAGGAGTCACCCTCGGCGGCACCGGCAAACAAAGCGGCAAACGCCACCCCACCGTCGGCGAAAATGTCGTCGTTGGTGCCGGTGCCAAAGTCCTCGGCAATATCCACATCGGCAACAATGTCCGCATCGGCGCCGGTTCAGTCGTCCTCCGCGACGTCCCCTCCGATTGCACCGTCGTCGGCATCCCTGGCAGAATCGTCTACCGCTCAGGAGTCCGCGTAAATCCCCTCGAACACGGTCAACTGCCCGACTCCGAAGCCGCCGTCATCCGTGCCCTCCTTGATCGTATCGACAGCCTCGAAGAACAACTGCAAACTATGCAAACCCAAATTTATGCCTTAAGTCCCGCCCATGTTTCCGTCCGCCGCACCCACGATCTCCCAATCTCACCCAAATGTCTCCTCAAAGACCGCGAAATCCAAGAATTCCTCGGTGGCTCAGGAATCTAAAATCCCCTTCCTTCCCCTTCCTTCCCCTTCCTTCCCCCTCTTTTTCAAGCCGAGGCTCACAGAGGTTTTCTCGGCCTTTCTCTGTATCCTCGCTTTGAAAAAGAACCTCCTAATCTCAAGGATTAACCTCCTCCTCTCGCCACAGTTTCTCCCCATCTAATTCATAAATGCGCCGGTTCTGCGGTTCCCCCCTCAACTCCAAATGCTCGACTTTTGTAGGTTCGAGCAAAAGCAAACAAAAATGCCCCAAAGGCTCAACAGCATCGGGAAGTGCCGGTGAAAACGCCTCAAAACTCGCCCTCGTCTTCCCCGGCTCAGGCCAAGCAAACTGAACTCTCGCCCCATCAGACAATTCTTGCCAAGCAATTTGACGCGCTTTCTGTAAATCTTCATCCCCATGATTTTCTCCCACTAAAATAAGCTCGCCAAACAGTCGAAACTGCTCTCGTGTTTTCGGGAAATACCAGCAAATTTCCCCCCAAGGATGGCTTTCAATTTGACCGGCTTTTTCGCTGCGAGCATCGGTGACAATTTTTAAAGTATTCGTCTCCCCTAAAAACCCCCGAAAAACAACCGTCCGGTTTGCCGGCATTTTCTCCGCCCTCACCGTTGCCAACTGACAATATCGTGCATTGACTAAACTACGATTGCGATGCAAAGCGCGAGCCAAAAAAGTACGCCAAGGAGCCAAAGACATAAAATTTTAGATTTGAGAATTTCCCGATTTTCAATTTTACTGCTAAACGCTGTTCTAAAAACCCTGTCTCTCACACAAACCCGGTTTTTCAAATAAAGCCTAGACTACAAACAGATAGCCTATCTGCGTTAATCTGTGGGGGGGCATCCTGCCTGTTTTACATCGGCGGTTAAAAAGACCTATTACTCAATCTAAAATCTAAAATCACCACTTACCAAAAACGGCATCTCGTAGCAGAATAATCAAAGCAATTCCTGTAATCGCCCCAACGAGTCCCCACGCTACTGTTAAACCTATCACTTCGGCTACAAATAGGCCGGTTGCTGCTCTCAAAACTCCCCCAAAAGTCCAGCCAATTGCTAACCCAATTGCCCATGCCATAGACATTGCTAATATCCAGCGCCAAGCTTGGGGAATTTGATGTTTTAAAAGCAACCATTGCGCGACTCCAATTGCCCCACCCACGAAAGTCCCATTGACAATTCCGTAAACCATTCTTAGGGGTATAATTTGAGTTTTTGGTGCCATCCAGCCGATAGCGCCGATGCCGGTGAAAGCCACCAACCCCCAACTAGCTATATTTACTAATACCCACCACTCACGACCTTTAAATTTCTTTCTGAGGGCAAAAGATTGAGCCAACCCTATGACTGCACCCCCCAACATCCCCTCAAGGGCATTAATTTCGCCTCGTTCGCCAATTTCAATCAGTAGTAAGCTGAATAAAAATCCCCCCATATTACACCCCACCCATTGCCACCAAAAGCCGGTTCCTAATTCTAATAATTTGACGTATTTATGATATAATGTTTGGCTTGATATTTCCATTTTCCAAAATCGCCGCGATTGGCATTAAAAATTTTTCTGGCTAATTTAAAACCTCCCTAAAAAATTCTAAAAAACCATCTACAAAAAGGCGCATTTGTTGGCTGAAATAGTGTTCTACTTCTGGCGGTGTGTCGGCAAAAGTTTTTTGGAAGCTGTTGCGGCGTTGCTGGGGAGACTCTGGGGTAAGATAACTCCATAAACTTTCCCAATAGAAAAATGAAACACCGGCAAATTTTTTATCTCTTACAATGTTGACTTGTTCTTGAATTTGCTTGACAGGGACGGGGTTTCGCCAAGTGCCGGTGGTGATTCCTATTATTACAGGGATTTTTTTACGGGCTTCTTGAATGGCGGGATCTTCTAATTCTCTGTTAAAACGTTTGATATCGTTGCGGTAAACTTGCAAGATTAATTCATCAACTAAACCTCGATTTACCCACGTTTGCCAATCTTGAAGATAGTTGTTATAAGAAAATCCCTGGGAGTTGGGGGAAAGGGAAATTTTTACATCTGGTTTTGTGGCTTTAATTTCTTTGTTTAGCTTGGCGATAAATTCAGTGATTTTATCAGCCCGCCAGCGCATCCATTCCTTATCTTTTGGGTTATTTGGTGGGTTTTTGCCTTCGTGTTCTTGTTGATAAAGTTTGACGGTAAGAGGATCATAGCCTAATTCCACCGGCATCCCAAAATGGTCATCAATTTGAATTCCTTGGATTGCATAATTATTCACTACTTCTAAAATTAAATTTTGCATAAAAGTTTGAACTTGGGGATGCAGAGGATTTAGCCAAACTTGTCTGACGGCCAACATTTCCGAAGGTAAAGAAAATAAAGGTTTTTGTTTTGCTAATTCTGTGGCTGCTTGCTCATCTAAAACTTCTTTGAAATCTTCTCTATTATCGCGGCGAGTTGTTAACCAGTCGGGATGACGTTTAGCTAACAAAGAATTGGCCGGTGTCATAAATCCATATTCAAACCAAGGAACGACTTTTAAGTTTTTTTCATTACCTTTCTCTACAATAAATTTTAAAATATCTTGAAAAGGTTTTGTCAAACTCAAAAAAGCGTTTTGTTGTCGCCCAGTAATTTGTCTGCCAACTTCGCTCGGATAAAATGTATGACCCCGGTTCCAAACTACGGGATAAATGGTGTTAAAATTCAAATTTGCTAACTGATTTAAAGCGCGATGGACTCCCCAAGGCACAAATAAGACTCCGCTGGCTACATTTGTTAGCCATACGCCGCGAATTTCAGGGCTGGAAGTGGGGGGGATTTGTGAATGGGTGATTGTGGTAAGGGTTAATAGGAAGGCTAGAAGACTGGAAAGGAAAAAAATTGTCCATTTTTTGGGCATTTAAAACTATCTCATTTCAGAAACAGCATTTTTATTTTAATCAATCTGCGGCTGCTCGATAATGGGGAGAAAACTAAACAGAAATAGTTAAACATCAACGCCGACGATTAGAGCAAATTTGCCCGCAATCATTCGCCTTTGGTAGCCCCTACAATTGGGCCGGATTTATATCTGTAGGCTTAAGCTAACAAAAAACCCATCCCTACCACTAGCGCAAAGTGTCCATTTTGACAAGCTTTAAACCCCATATCTAATGGTGTATATTCGTAGTCTACTCTCATGTCAGAACAGGACGAAGCCAAAAAGCAATGGTTCAAGAACTTAGTCTCACAGCCAAGGGCCAATTTCCCGAAAGCGCACCGGCAGCAAATCCGGTATTCTTCAGGACGTACAGCCGGCGTACCCCCCAAGGACGCGAAACCTGGCAGGAAGTGTCACAGCGAACCGTCTCTGGGTTAGCAAAACTTGGCAACCTCACCCCCGATGAAACCGAACTCATTTACCGGATGCAGTGCGAATTAAAATCGCTCACGTCTGGCCGGTGGTTGTGGGTTGGAGGCACAGAATGGATCGAAAAACCAGAGAACTTTTCCGGCGCTTATAACTGTTCATCCACCAATATTTGCGACTGGCGCGCCTTTGGATTATTGATGGATTTAGCCATGATGGGATGCGGCACCGGCGCCGTATTAGAACCCCGTTATATTAATCAATTACCTGCAATTCGTAACCGCATTAACGTCAAAATTCAAGGCGAAATAGGCTCTACCATTGCCCAAAATCGCCGACAAGAAACTGATGTGAAAATAACCGGGAACGAGGTATTAATTAATGTTGGAGATTCGCGGCAAGGTTGGGTAAAGTCTTATCAAACTTTGCTGGAATTGTCAACTGATGAACGTTTTTTAAAAGAAGTAAATGTCATCATTGATGTTAGCGATGTGAGGCCGGTGGGAGAACCCTTAAAAGGATTTGGTGGCGTAGCGAATCCTGTTAAATTACCAGAATTATATAGCCGGTGTGCCGGAATTTTGAATAAGGCAATAGGCCGGCAGCTTAATTCTGTTGAATGTTGTTTATTGATTGATGAAGCTGCGGTAGTTGTGGTTGCCGGTAACGTCAGAAGATGTTTACCTGCGGGGGCACTTGTTCATGCAGAATCAGGCTTAATTCCCATAGAAAAAATCAGAATTGGGGATCGAGTTTTGACGAGCAAAGGCTTTTACCCCGTGACAAACTTTTTCGACCAAGGAGTTCAGCCTTTATGCCGTATCAAAACTCAGGATGGATACTTGGAGTGTACTGCTGACCATAAAGTAGCGGTTTTAACCGATGTTTATGGGAACTACAAAATGGTCAAAGCGAAAGACCTAAAAGAAGGAGATCGCTTAATTTTTGTACCGCAAGCAATACCAGGGACAGCCACCGAATTACCAAGCTTTAAACCCAAAGAGGGTAAGAAAGCTAAATGCCTAACGGTACCAGCTTTAACCACCGAAGTCGCCTATTTTTTAGGTTACTTACACGGGGATGGTTCTGTGGCGTCTGATACATGGCGAGTCAGATTCAGAATTGCTCAAGATTCACCTGAGATTATTGAGAAATTAATCGCAGTTGGTCAACAGTTTGGTTTAGAAACTTATACGCTGCGTTCCCCCGAACAGTGCCAAGCAAAAGCTTTTGAACTGCAATTCAATAGTAGTGCTTTAAATGAGTACCTATCTCAATTCAAAAAGCCGTTTACTTCGATTTCGATTCCTGACTGTATTTTGATGGGAACGGCAGACATTCGTAAGGCTTATTTGGCCGGTTTAGCTGATGCCGATGGCTGTCATTCTCAAGGGGTTTTGGTGGCTTCGGTTTATCCAGACTTCCTCCGACAAGTTCAAACAGTCTATGGGTCTTTGGGAATTACGACACGCCTTTGTTCTTCAGTGCGGAAACGAACAGGTAAATGGGAAGGGGAACTGGTAACGGTAGGTGAGCGTGCTTTTGAAGCAGCAGAAACAATGCTGTTGAGTTATTCAGTATATTTTGCTCTGCGAAAACGCGAACGTCCTAAATCTTTCAAAGATCATGGTTTCCCGAAGGAAATGGTAAGACCTTTGGTGAATAGCTATCAATATGGATGGATCAATCAACAAACACAAATGATTGCTCCTACGTTGAAGAAATTTATCGCTGATGCAACAAATTTAATTCCTGTCAAAGTAGACGGCGTTGAAATGGATGTAAGGACGGCACACACCTATGATATTGAGGTTGCCAGCATCCATGAATTTGTCTGTGAGGGAATTTTAGTGTCTAATTCTGCCGGCATGAGGCAAGGGGTAAGCGATGATAATTTGTTTGCCGGTGCTAAAGAAAATCTCTGGCAGTGCGATGAGGCTGGCAACTGGCGAATTGACCCCGAAAGGGATGCTTTACGAATGGCAAATCATACGCGCGTTTTCCACCGCAAACCAACCCTAGAAGAAACAATAGAGGCTGTACGAAAGCAATATTATTCTGGGGAAGGTGCGATTCAGTGGGCCGGTGAAGCAATTGCCAGAGCTAATATTGATTTGTTGCCGAATCAAGAAACTAAAAAGGCATTTTTGAAGGCTTACCAAGAAGGAACAATTAAAGAATGGTTCCAGACAAACTATCCCAATATGCCCGAACAAGAAATCGAGCATCGGTTAGCCCGTGTGGGGTTGAATCCTTGTGTGACGGCTGATACCTGGATTCATACAGAATTTGGCCCCCGTCAAGTTAAAGATTTGCTTGGCAAGCAGCACGGAACCTACGTCAATGGTGAACTGTTTAGTACGACATCTGAAGGCTTTTTCTATACAGGAAACCAACCGGTTTTAAAGGTAACGACTCACGAAGGCATTTCTCTGCGATTAACCCCCAACCATCAGCTTTTACGCATCACCAGTCAAACCCAGAAACAGCAATACGTCGAATGGACAGCCACCGCAGATTTAAAACCGGGTGATAGGCTCTGTTTGCATAATCACCGGGATATTCAACCCTGGTCAGGAACGGGAACATTTGAAGAAGGCTGGCTTCTCGGCAGTTTGCTCGGCGATGGTTCACTTGCGGAAACTGCTTGGCATGACCAAGGCATTCTCCGTTTTTGGGGTGAATCTCAGGATGAAATGATTGCATTGGCGGTGGCGACGCTTCAAGCAACAGTGACTTGCGGTAGTCATCTAGCTGGGCATTACAACCCCCGCCATCATTTACAGCAAGTAACTTCCAGTGGCTTAGCCGTGCTGGCTGCTCAGTTTGGTCTTCGGAAGGGGCAAAAAGTTGTCACTCCTGAGATTGAGCAATCGAGCTATGCCTTCCACTGTGGCTTTTTATGTGGTTTCTTTGATGCTGATGGCAGTGTTCAAGGCAGCCAACAAAAAGGCATAAGTATTCGCTTGGCCCAAAGCAACCTAGCAACGTTGACGGCGGTTCAACGAATGCTCCTGCGTATGGGCATTGTTTCAACGATTTATCAAAATCGTCGCTTAGGGGGCGTGCGTTTTTTGCCGGATAGCAATCGCAACCCCGCGCCCTATTTCTGCCAAGCGCAGCATGAATTGGTGATTGCCAACGATAACTTAAGCTGGTTCCGAGATCGGATTGGCTTCCGTCAGCCCGACAAACAACATCAACTCAATGACTCACTGAGCAACTACAAACGCAATCTCAACCGTGATCGCTTCAGTGTCACTGTTGCCGCGATCGAACCCGATGGGGTGGAACCCGTTTATGACTGTACTGTTCCCGGCCCGGCACGTTTTGATGCCAACGGTCTTGTTGCTCACAATTGTGGTGAGATTATTGGAGCGAATTTTCACTGTGTTTCAGGAGAAACTCTACTCATTACTCGTGATGGCATCCACAAAATTAAAGATATTGTGGGACAAGAAATTGAAATTTGGAATGGGCTTCGGTGGAGTAAAGTTACCCCTTTTCAAACCGGCACCAATCAAAAGTTATATCGTGTCCGTTTTGGCGATGGTTCCTATCTGGATGCGACAGAATATCATCGATTTTTTGTGAAAGATAGGTTTGGTAAGACTTATAAAGAAGTTCAAACCAAAGATTTGATGGATATCAGCCCCTACGCGATTCACACCGAACCTTTTACTATTGAGTATGAGGATGGTTTGGATATTGATGCAAACTATGCTTATACTTTGGGGGTTGCTGTTGGGGATGGTACTACCAATCGAAATCAAGCTAAAATTCGGCTGTATGATAAAAAGTCGGATTTATTAGTTGCGGGAAATATATCTCCCGTTCGTGAATATGGCTATGCACCGGCTTTTTGTGATGTCACTGATTTAGGGTTTTCTGGGGAGTTTCTCAAATCTCTAAAGACGAATCCTGAAGCGTTGAGTTTAATCGCAAGTTGGAATGTTAAAGCAATTTTACATTTTGTTGCCGGTGTCGCAGATACGGATGGTTCTAATACGGCTGGAAATGGTATTCGCATTTATATATCCGACTACGATCGTGCGTACCGTTTTCAATTGCTGTTGACCAAATGCGGTATCCGTTCATCTCTAAATCTTTGCGCTCATAAGGGTTCTGTAACAAATTATGGTGTCAGAGCGCAGGATTTGTATTATCTACAAATCACAGATTGCCAGAAAATACCTTGTCAGCGTTTGGATACTACGAAGGGACGTAAATCAGTTGCTAAAGGTAAATGGCAAATTGTTCGTTCTGTTGAAGAATTGCCCGGATTGCATGAGACGTTTTGCTTTAATGAACCTGAGTTTCATAAAGGGGTTTTTGGGAATTCTCTAACAGGGAATTGCAATTTGGCGGAGGTTCACCTAAATCAAGTTAACCCGAAAAATGAAAAAGAAATTGAGGATGCTTTCAGCGCCGGCGCTCTTTCGGTAGCAGTTCTCCTCAATCACAAATTTATGGAACCTCGTTACCAATACAGTCGGGAATTAGACCCAATTGTAGGGGTATCATTCACCGGCCTTTTTGATTTCTTTGTTACTGCTTTCGGCGTCGATTGGTTGCGCTGGTGGGAACAAGGCCGACCGGCTACCATGCAAGGATTAGAATTTAAACAACAGGAAGCCGAATATTTAAGCCGGTGGAAAAAAATAGTCCATCGTGTGATTTGGGATTATTGTGATCGACACAATTTAAAACGCCCCAATCGTTGTACGACGGTTCAACCGGCCGGCACAAAATCTTTGCTCACCAGCGCATCCCCCGGCTGGCACCCGCCAAAAGCACAGCGCTTTATTCGTCGCATTACCTTCCGTAAAAATGACCCCGTAGCTTTAGCCTGTATTGACTACGGTTATAATGTCATCCCCTCGCAATCAGATAAAGATGAAAATGGTAATTTACTTAATGATCCATTTTCCGAACGTTGTACAGAATGGTTGATTGAAATTCCTGTCTCCGTTCCTTGGGCCGATTTACCAGGAGCCGATGAAATTGAAATCAGCAAATTTAACGCTCTTGCACAAATGGATTTTTACATGAATGTGCAACAGAACTGGACGGCGCATAATTCTTCAGCCACTATTGAGTTGCGTTCTGAAGAAGTCGAAGCCTTGGGAACGCGGATTTATGAGGCAATTCGGGATGATGAGGGGTATATTTCGGCGGCGCTTTTGGCTCGTTTTGATGACCTGCAATCTTTCCCCCGCTTGCCTTTTGAACCAATCAATAAGCAACAGTATGAGCAATTAGTCAAGGAAGTTAAAGAGCGCCGGCGTACAGAAGATTTCCACGCAGCGTTAGGGCGTTATGATCGCGGGGAAATGCCAGAAGCAGGGCCGGCCGGTTGCGACTCCGATAAATGTATGTTCCCAGAGCAAAAACCTGAATAATGCCCTTTGTCATTGGTCATTTGTCCTTTGCCCTTTGTACAATGACCAATGACTAGACCGGCCCCTTGTCGGTCATCCACCAGCCTTGAGGCGTTAGGATACCAGCAGAACGCTTATTTTAGGAGTTTCAAAAATGTTTCTTGACGAACTCAACCCGGTTTTTAAGGAATTTGTCCAGAATCCCGCTGCTTTTTTAGGGGGGTTCGTTTCTGGAGTTTTGCGCTTAAATCTGTCCGACGAGCCGGTGAAAAGCTGGTTAGAACAACAAACCGGCACTTCATCTTCTAGCTATACTACCGGCCCCGAAACTAATGGTAACAGTGGCCCTCAGTCGATCTCAATTGATTGAGCCGATTCTTAAACGGCCTTTTTGATCTTTCGCTATACACACCGGCAGACCCATCAAATGCCGGTTTTTTTATATCCCTAAGTACAAATACTCCCTCTGAAGAGAGAAGTTTCTTTAGTTGATCTAAAGTTAGAAGCTTTCAGAAAAATGCCTCCCTAAGATAGTAAGAGAAGGACGGTCGGCATCGTAAGCCAGCAGGCGGCCTTGCCGGTAGTCCCACAAAATGGTAGAGACGTTGACAGCAACCTCTCTACATAGAGGGAGGATCAAAAAATGGCAGACATCAAAGAGCCATCTTCTCAAGTACCAAGCTTAGATCGTGACTGTACAACCCTGTCGCGTCACGTTCTCCAACAACTCCAGAGTTTCGGCCCTGATGCTCAGGATCTCAGCGCTATTATGAACCGCATTGCCTTGGCGGCCAAGCTGATATCCCGCAGACTTTCGCGGGCCGGTTTGCTCGAAGGCGTTCTAGGCTTCACCGGCGAGGTGAATGTCCAGGGAGAATCTGTCAAAAAGATGGATGTTTATGCCAATGAGGTTTTCATTTCCGTTTTCAAGCAAAGCGGTTTAGTCTGTCGCTTAGCTTCCGAAGAAATGGATAAACCTTATTACATTCCCGAAAACTGCCCCATTGGACGTTACACCCTGCTCTATGACCCCATTGATGGCTCCTCAAATTTGGATATAAATTTGAATTTGGGATCAATATTCGCCATTCGTCAGCAAGAGGGAAATGATGAAGATGGGGAAGCCCTAGATTTGTTGCAAAATGGACGCAAACAAATCGCGGCGGGTTATGTCTTGTATGGCCCTAGTACGATGTTGGTGTATTCAATTGGCAAAGGCGTACATTCGTTTACCCTTGACCCCAGTTTAGGAGAATTTATTCTTTCTTCTGAAAATATCACCACACCCACACACGGCTCGATTTATAGCGTCAACGAGGGAAACTTCTGGCAGTGGGATGAATCGATTCGAGACTATATTCGCTATGTCCACCGGCATGAGGGTTATACAGCCCGATATGGTGGAGCCTTAGTGGGTGATTTTCACAGGATTTTGTTTCAGGGAGGAGTTTTCTTGTATCCAGGGACACTGAAAAAACCAGAGGGTAAATTACGCTTGTTGTATGAGACAGCACCCTTGGCGTTTTTGATGGAACAAGCGGGAGGACGGGCCTCCACCGGCACGCAAGATATCTTAGATGTAGTCCCTGATAAAATCCATGCTCGATCCCCGCTGATTATTGGCAGTACAGAGGACGTAGCAATGGTTGAGTCTTTTATTCACGAGCGAGCGAGGGAAGAAGCACTAAAAGCACAACCCTCCGCCGTCAGATAGTTGGAATCGTTTAGGGCATTGAATTCATAGTTAATTGTTTTTCTCACAACAAACTTTAACTATTGAATCATCAATACTACCCAGGAATTTTAGAAACAACAAAGAGAGTATGACAATGGCAAACAATCCTTTATTACAGATTGAACAAGATTACAATCAAAGCATCTGGATGGATAACCTGACTCGGAATTTAATTCAGTCAGGGGAACTTAAGGAAATGATCACGACTCGCGGCATCGTGGGGATCACTTCAAATCCGGCAATTTTTCAAAAGGCGATATCCGGTAATGTGGTTTACGATGCTGATATTGAGGCAGGGATTAAGGCCGGTAAATCAGTACAAGATATCTATGAATCTTTGGTGTTTGATGATATTCGCAATGCCTGTGATATTTTTCGCGGCATTTATCAGCAAAGCGATGGTTTGGATGGCTATGTAAGTATTGAAGTGCCACCCGATTTAGCACACAATGCCGAAAAAACAATTGCGGAAGCCAAACGTTATTACAGTGAGATTGGTCGGGATAACGTGATGATTAAGATTCCGGGGACACCGGAAGGCTTAAGGGCAGTAGAAGAGGTAATTGCGGCGGGGATCAATGTCAATGTGACTTTGTTGTTCTCGGTGCAAAGTTATGTGGAGACGGCCTGGGCGTTTATTCGCGGTTTGGAAGCACGGGCCGCTAAAGGCGAAGATATTTCTAATATTGCGTCAGTTGCCAGCTTTTTTATCAGCCGGATTGATATCAATGTTGATGCCCGGTTGGATAAGTTGATTGAGGCAGCCCAAGATGATGCCAAAAAAGAAGAACTGCGGGCGATGAAAGGTAAGTTTGCTATCGCTAACGCCAAAATTGCCTATCAGAAATACAAGGAGATTATTCAGACAGACCGCTGGAAAGCTTTATCGGCAAAAGGCGCAAAAATGCAGCGATTGCTGTGGGCATCCACCGGCACCAAAGATCCAAACTACAGCGATGTATTGTATGTCGATGAATTGATTGGGCCTAATACGGTGAATACATTGCCACCGGCCACTATCGAAGCTTGTGCGGATCATTGCGATGTGGCAAGTCGCATTGAAACCAATGTCGAAGAAGCTTATAAATTGGCTGAAGAATTACCGAAATTGGGCATTAACCTTGACGAAGTGATGGACGAACTGATTATAGACGGCATTGATAAATTTATTCAGCCGTTTGAATCATTGATTAAATCCTTGCAAGAAAAGGTCGATAAATTAATGCCGGTGTAAGCATAGTCATTAGTCATTGGTCAAGAGTCATTAGTGGCGCAGGCGTCCCGCCTGCCAAGGACAAAGGACAAAAGACAAACGACAAAAGACCAATGACTAATGACTCTTGACAAAAAAAGCAATAGAAGGAAAACAATAAAAAATGGTAACACTGTTAGAAAACCCCCTCCGCCTTGGCCTAACCCAAGAACGCACCCCGGAACCGTTGATTTTAGTTATCTTTGGCGCATCGGGTGATTTAACTCAGCGTAAACTGGTACCGGCCCTCTATCACCTCAAACGCGAACGCCGACTGCCTGCCGAAATTACGATTGTCGGTGTAGCCCGCCGGCCCTGGAGTCACGATTATTTCCGCGAACAAATGCGCGAAGGCGTCGAACAATTTTCCGATGGTATTGGTTCCGAGGAACTTTGGAAAGACTTCGCAGAAGGCTTATTTTACTGCTCCGGCGACATCGACAACCCCGAAAGCTACCAAAAACTAAAAACCTTCCTGAATGAACTCGACGGAATGCGGGGAACTCGTGGCAACCGTGTTTTTTATCTCTCGGTTTCTCCTAACTTTTTCCCCGAAGCTATTCGTCAGTTAGGAGGGGCCGAGTTGTTAAGTGATCCCACCAAAACCCGCTTAGTTATTGAAAAACCCTTTGGACGCGATCTGGGTAGCGCCAAATTCTTAAACCGCGTTGTTCAACAAGTTTGTAAAGAAAACCAAATTTATCGAATTGACCACTACCTAGGGAAAGAAACCGTCCAAAACCTCCTGGTCTTCCGCTTTGCAAACGCCATCTTTGAACCCCTGTGGAACCGGCAATTTGTCGATCATGTTCAAATCACCGTTGCCGAAACCGTCGGAGTTGAAGACCGCGCCGGCTACTATGAAACCAGCGGGGCCTTGCGAGACATGGTACAAAACCACCTCATGCAGCTTTTCTGCCTCACGGCAATGGAACCTCCCAACGCCCTCGACGCCGATAGCATCCGTACCGAAAAACTCAAAGTCCTCCAAGGTACTCACCTCGCCGATGTCCGCAACTTAGAACACTCCGCGATCCGAGGCCAATATAGTGCCGGTTGGATGAAAGGCAACCCCGTCCCCGGTTATCGTCAAGAACCGGGAGTCGATCCCAATTCTACGACTCCTACCTACGTCGCTATGAAACTGCTTATCGATAACTGGCGGTGGAAAGGCGTACCCTTTTATATGCGTACCGGCAAACGTCTCCCCAAAAAAGTCTCGGAAATTGCAATTCAATTCCGTGAAGTGCCTTATCTGATTTTCCAATCAGCCGCCCAACAAGCCTCTCCCAACGTCCTCACCCTCCGCATTCAACCAAACGAAGGTATTTCTCTACGCTTTGAAGTCAAAACGCCCGGTATCACCCTCCGCACTCGTCCCGTTGATATGGACTTCAGCTATGGTTCCACCTTCGGCAAAACCTCTGGCGATGCCTACGACCGGCTTTTACTAGACTGTATGCTAGGCGACGCCACTCTGTTCACCCGTGCTGATGAAGTAGAAGAAGCATGGCGTGTTGTCTCACCGGCCCTCAATGCTTGGGACGCCCCGGCAGATCCGGCAACTATCCCCCAATATGAGGCCGGTACTTGGGAACCCGCCGAAGCTGAACTACTCCTCGAACGCGACGGACGCCGGTGGCGCCGGTTGTAAAAAGCGTTTTTTGTCAAACAGTCATTTGTCAAACAGTCATTTGTACGAGTGTGCAATGAGTAATGAGCAATCAGCTAACTGTTTTTTGTTATTTGTACGAGTGACTAATGACTAATGACTAATGACTAATGACTACACCAATAACAAATGACAAAAGGATAAATTATGACAGTACAAACAGCACCAATTTATTCTCTGCAAGCGCCCAAAGATGTATCCATTGCCGACATTGAAGCCGAACTTAGTAAAATTTGGCAAAGTTATAGCGGTATGGGTGATGTGAATAACATCCCCACCGCCACTCGCGCCGCAACTTTTAGTTTACTGGTGTACGAACCTGAAGAAACTCAACAACTTTTAGCTGCTTTGGGTTATTACACCGGCCCTATTGATGGTATTGGTGGCCCGCGTATGGAAGCCGCTTTAGCTGCTGCTCAAAAAACCTTTGGTTTGCCGGTGACAACTAAACCCAATAACGAAACCCTCGTTAAACTTCGGGAAGCGTTTGCTCAAAGCTTCGATGGTGGTGATGGGAAAAATGGAAATGGCAAGAGCCGGTATTCGGCTGATGCCAAAAGTACCATCGCTGACGAAATTGCTTCCCGTAACCCCTGCCGTATTATTACTCTTTGCCCGGTTTCTGGGGAAGATGAAGGTGTCAGCGCTCAAGTTTCGGCCTATTGTCCTATCAATAAACAAAGCAGCAATACTCTGATCTGCTGTGAATACATCACTCTCAAAGGAACTGTAGAAGCTTTGGAACGAGTGGGGGGTATGATTGGAGCTTTATTAATTGGCGAGTTGCCTAAATTCCTGTGGTGGAAAGCAGCCCCGGATATTAATATGGGCTTATTCAAACGCCTTGCTGACGACAGCAACTCGGTTATTGTAGACTCCAGCGCTTTTAATGACCCAGAAGTTGGTGTGCGGCGCGTCCAAGCCCTCATTGATGCCGGTATTGCTGTGGCGGATCTCAATTGGCGCCGGCTGGCCCCCTGGCAAGAATTAACGGCTGAAGCTTTCGATCCCCCAGAACGTCGCTCTGCTATTTATGAAGTTGATCGCGTTACCATTGACTACGAAAAAGGCAATCCTAGCCAAGCTTTAATGTTTTTGGGTTGGCTGGCAAGTCGTCTGGGTTGGGTGCCGGTTTCTTGCCAACAAGAAGACGGCGATTATCAAATTAAACGCATTACATTCCAAGGTAAAGACAACAAAGAAATTGAGGCAGAACTTGCTGCTATCCCCACTGCTGACTGGGGTGATATTCCTGGTGATTTAATTAGTTTGCGTCTGACTTCTACTAACGAACAAGCCGACTGCTGTACTGTTCTTTGCTCTCAAACCACCGGCTGTATGCGGATGGAAGCTAAAGGCGGTGCCCAAGCTTGTCGCATTCAGCAGGTAGCGCCTCGCAGTGACCAAAAAGCTGAAATTCTCCTCAGCCAACAGTTACAACGTTGGGGACGCGAAATGCTTTATGAGGAAAGTTTGGCTGTGACTTCTCAAATTCTTAAGTGTCAATAGTCTTTTGTCCTTGGTCATTTGTCATTTGTCATTTGTAATGTAGGTTGGGTGGAGGAACGAAACCCAACTCTCTCAAGGCTTTGATGGGTTTCGCTTACGCTCTACCCATCCTACAAATAATTAAGTGCTTCTACTTACATCATGTTTACCCTTGACAAAAGACTCTTGAACAAAGGACAAATGACTATGGACTAATGATAAATGACAAATGAGTTTAATTATTGCCGGTGAACGCAGTGGGGCGGGAAAGACTACTATTACTCTGGCGCTTTTAGCTGCTTTGAAATCTCGTGGGGTGCCGGTGCAGTCTTTTAAAGTTGGGCCGGATTATATAGACCCTATGTTTCATCACTATGTTACTGGCCGGCCTTGTCGTAATTTAGATCCTATTCTCACTTCTGAAGATTATGTGAGGAAATGTTTTGCCAAATATACACAAGATTGTCAGAAACCGCCCCAATATGCGCTTGTTGAAGGCGTAATGGGCTTATTTGATGGTGTTAAAACTGCTCACCAACCAGACAAAAATGATTATGCCAGTACCGCACATATAGCTAGAATTTTAGATTTGCCTGTTATATTTGTGATAGATTGTTCGCGGTTGTCGGGTTCGGTTGCCGCCATCGCACACGGATATTGCACATTAGATAGTAGAATTAAAATGGCCGGTGTGGTATTAAATCGGGTGGGAAGTGACCGGCATTTAGAATTACTGAAGGATGCTTTGGAGGGGTTGAATTTGCCGGTTTTGGGGGTGTTAAGGCGTACTGATGAAATTAGCATTCCTGATAGGCATTTGGGTTTAGTTCCTTCTGAAGAGTTAGGGGATTTAGATGCGGTTATTGAGAGGCTTGCTGAGATAGGTAATGAGTGTTTTGATTGGGGAAGTTTGCTGCCGTTATTGGAGATTAAAACCGCAGATGTAGGGCAGGCAAGATGCCTACCCCACCAGTGGGGCGGGCAACATGAGCGCCATTCTACATTTAAGGGATTGGATTTAATAAAAATAGCTGTTGCGCGTGATAAGGCTTTTAATTTTTATTATCAGGATAATCTTGATATGTTGGAGGAGTTAGGGGCTGAGTTGGTGTTTTGGAGTCCGCTGGAAGAGAAAATGCCGGTTGATGTTGAAGGTTTATATTTTGGGGGTGGTTTTCCTGAAGTTTTTGCGGAAAAGTTAAGTGAGAATAAGCGGGGGTTGGAAGCAGTACGGGAGGCAATTTTGGGGGGGATGCCGGTTTATGCTGAGTGTGGGGGTTTGATGTATTTGTGTGAGGAAATTATCGATTTTGAGGGGAAAAATTGGCGGGGGGTTGGGGTTATACCGGCTTCTGCGGTGATGGGTAAAAGGTTAACTTTGGGATACCGGCAATGTGTGGCTTTACAGGATAGTCCGCTTTTAGCAAAAGATCAGGTGGTTTGGGGGCATGAATTTCATCGATCTTCTCTGACACTTTGCTATGAAGGGGAAGAAAAAACTCCCGCACGTTTATTTGAAATCCGGGGTATTTCTGCACAGAGTACAAGCGAGTTGGAAGGGTGGGGGATGCCTAATTTACACGCTTCTTATGTGCATTTACACTGGGGGGCTACGACTGAGTTACCGGCTCGTTTTTTAGAAAGTTGTGTGAAATTTAAGCAGCAAAAATGATAGGCTGGAGATAGGAGTTTATTTTGGGGTGGTTTTTATGCCGGTTGTTTCTGTGCAGTTTATTGATGGTTTGGAAGAGGAAATTAGCGGGGTGAGTTTACGGAAAAATCGCTTTTCTGCTAAAAAAACTGTGGTTTTGACGTTTAAACAAGTTCAGGCTTTGGAAAAGGGGCGCAGTTTTACGAATAAAATTGAAAATCTCTGGCTGCGGGATGAGGAGGGGGCTATTCAGGTTTATCCAAATGGGATTAAGTTTGTTTTTGTGGATGATGATAATTTGTCTGCTGCTGAGTGTTCTTTTGATGTAGAGGGTGAGGAGGCTTTTGAGCGTGTGATGCGGTTTTTACACCGCTATGCTGAGGTTCATGGATTTTCTTTTGAGCAGTCTTGAAAATTGAGGTTTTTTTTGATAAGATGCCGGTTAATTCGTGGCCGGTTAAATAGCCTCTAATTGACCTTTAATATTAATAAATCCGCCTTTACTCGTCAAAAAAACGGCTTTTGAATAATTAGCCAATTGAATTAAGTAAGTCAACTTAATTAAACTCTATATGTAATGTAGGTTGGGTAGAGGAACGAAACCCAACACTCTCGACGCTTTGATGGGTATCGCTTACGCTCTACCCATCCTACAAATAATTAAGTGCTTCTACTTAAAAACCCTCCCACAAAACATCACTATGGCACAATCCACCAATTTAGATCAAAAACACCCCCAAGAAAAAAAAGACAGCGACACCATCGCCACCATCCTAGCAGAAGAACCAAGCGAATATTATCAAGCAGAACTAGCCCGGTTAATCATTCGCTATAAAGGATTTCCCGGCGCCAAAGAAATTAAAAAAAGCCTCCAAGAAATCCTTGATAAATGGGGAATAACCGAAGAAAAACTATTTGAACTCACCCGCGAAATTCACGCCAACAAAAACATATTTAAAAGCTACACCCAACAAGGAGACGAGGAAGAATGGATCTAACACCAAAACTGTAGAAAAAGCCAAATAATTTTTCACCTTTTTTTCTTAATTTCTGTTACTCCTCACCCTGCGGTGAAGGCGTATTCACCGCCGCCCTCACCGGCAAAATCACCCTAACCGTCGGGAGTTGTTGCTTCTTCAAAACAGCCTCCCCGTTATCTTCCACAACATCTTGTGCTAACCTATCAACCGTCAACTGTAAAGGCGCCACACTCTTCGCAACCTCCACCTGCTGCTGTAACTGTTGAGTTGAAGAAACCAAGCCACTCAACCCATTAACCAAGCGGCGAATATTCCCTCGAAACTGCGGATCACCAGTCAACTCATCCAGATCAGAAGTAATCTTTTCAGCATTTTGAAAAACCACCCGCGCCGACTCCAAAGTTTGCTGTAAAGTGATCAAATTAGAAGGATCAGAAAGCTGGCGCAAATTCGCAGAAGCCAAAGCCGCATTCGCCGTCGCCGTCTCAATATTGCGAATTGTTTGCCCCTCAGAAAAAGTGCGAAAATTGGCAGAAGCCAAAGCAGCATTCGCCGATAAACTCTCCAAATTTCTAATAAACTCCGCCCCCTTCACCTGATCCAAAATTGGCGACAAACCACCCACAGCCGTCCGTAATTCCACACTTGTCGCACCCAAATTATCCAACGCCGCCACCAAATTTGAACTATTACTCATCACCAAATTATTCACATTTGTAATCAAACGATCTGCTTGCGCCGCACTTACACGAACTTGATTAGCCGTCAAAGTAAACTCATTCATACTCGAACTAAACTGATTAGTTAATCCCCCCACCTGATTAACAACCTGATCCACCGAATCGCCAATTTGATTAGCCTTCTGCGTCAAATTATTAGCATTTTCAGAAAAACCCCTCAACTCCTGACGAACCGACTGACTTAAACTCGAAAGTTCCCTTGTCAAATCACTCACCCCCGCCGTCGCCGTTGCACTATTTTCTACCAACGTATTAATATTTTTAAACAACTCAGGATTATTCACCACGTTAGTCAACTCAATCGTAGACTCAATCAGCCTCGTAAAACTCACCCCTGTTTCTCCTTGCACCTTAGAATTATTACAAATAATCAAATCCGAGTTACAATTTTTATCCAAAGGCTTAGTCACATTTGACCCCAAAGAAACGGGAATAGTCGAAGTAATATCAATATAAGTATCGCCAATCAAACCCGATTGATTGGAAGTAATTAAAACCCCCTCACGAGGAATCACCAAATCCGATGGAGTCACCTCCACCGTCACCGCTACCGTATTTGGACCCGGATTAATCGCTGTAATTTTACCCACACTAACGCCACGATAGCGAACCTCCGTCCCCACTTCCAGCCCTTCCGCTTCCTGAAAATTCACCACAAACCGATAATAATTTCTCCCCAAAGTCAGCCCGCCCAACCACAAAACCAAAGCCCCAAAACAACCCACCCCCAACAAGAGCAACAAACCCACAGATCCTTCTCGCACTGTTCGGGAACGCATAACTTTTTCCTCTGCAATGTTTTAAAATTAAATTTGTCCTGTGTCTTCTGTCCGGTGTCAACCGTCTTGCATTAATGGTCACTAGCGATAGACCCTGATCTTTTTGCAATCACTCTTGACCAATGACCAAAGACGATTATTTTTCGATGTTAGGTCTTCGCTTCTCCTTATTTTAAAACAAACCAAAATACATCTATCTAAAGATAGAAAATTATGTTAACCGGCAACAACAATCGGGCCGGTGACACTGCCGCTAAAAAATTGTCGAATTAACGGATCAGTTGTCGTATCAATGTCATCAATTGTACCTACCCACTGCACCTTACCTTGATAAAGAAATACAATTCGGTCAGCCGTGCGGCGAATTGTACTATCCTGGTGAGTCACCATCACATAGGTACTGCAACCCCCTTGATTTTGTTGCAAATCCCGAATTAAATCTTCTATCACCGTAGAAGCAATCGGATCTAAACCGGCAGTAGGCTCATCATAAAGCACCACCTCTGGCGTATCACGAGGATTATCAGGGTTACTCAAAATCGCCCTCGCAAAACTGACTCGCTTACGCATCCCACCGGAAAGCTGATCAGGATAGCGATCAGCCACCCCAGACAACCCTACTCTTTCCAAACTTTCCTCCACCAATTCCCGAATTTTATGGCGCGGAAGTTTGGATCGCTGGTAAAGTAAAAAACCCACATTTTCATCAACCGTCAAGGAGTCAAACAAAGCCGCTTGCTGAAACACCATACTAATGCGAATCGGGTCAAAAGCATCGCCAATCAAACCCTGTCGAAGCTGACCCTCCACATAAACCTCGCCGCTATCGGGCGCAAGCAACCCCGCCATAATTCGCAAAGATGTAGATTTCCCCGTCCCCGACGGGCCGATAATGGCCAAAGCCTCACCCCGGTAAACGGTCAGATCGACTTGATCCAAAATCAGATTGTCACCAAACGACTTAGAAATGCCCTTAAGCTCAATTACTCCCTCTTTCATAGAAAAAAACTCAACTTGCTAGTAAGCACCGGCAAACCGGAGATTGATTTTCAAAAATTTAAACGTCACTTTCTGGCAGTATATCTTGAGACAAACTCAATGGCAGTCCTGCCAACTGCAACATTAGACACAGAAACTTTGTCAGATTAACCTTAGAAGCGTAATTATTTTACTTGCCGCTACAGCATCAAAGCCGTGTAAATTGTCTGTTCATAGGTCTTAATCCCTTACACCCCTAAACCGTATGTCAATAGGATTATTCAAACAAGCGCTTTTCGTCCTTACCCACGAATCTCGAAACCATACACCGAACCGACTTAGCCAGTGGTTTAAATGGTTATCTCCGGGGTTATTTGTTAAACGCTGGTTACTAATGAGTGCCGGTGGCGTCCTCCTCACGAGTCTCGGCATTGCCATTTGGATCAAACTCACCCCCATTTTTTACCTGATCCAAATCATCGAAGAGATCCTCGAATACCTCACCACAGTCATTCCCAGCTACATCAGCGGCCCTTTTGTTCTCGCTTTTGGCCTGATCCTAATATTTTGGGGCCAAACCCGGACTGTCGGTTCGATCACCAAAGTTTTGATGCCAGAAGGCGAAGAAGAACTCATCGACTTGTTGATGTCTCACCGCAAACTACACCGAGGCCCAAAAATCGTAGCCATTGGCGGGGGCACCGGTTTATCAACGCTTCTCAGAGGACTGAAAAAATATAGCGCCAACATCACCGCTATTGTGACTGTTGCTGATGATGGTGGTTCCTCTGGCAGACTGCGCCGCGAAATTGGTGTGCTTCCCCCCGGCGATATCCGCAACTGTTTGGCAGCCTTAGCTGATGAAGAAAAACTGTTAACTGAATTATTCCAATATCGCTTTAAAGCCGGTAACGGTTTAATCGGGCACAGTTTCGGCAACCTTTTTCTCACCGCTATGAGTGACATTGAAGGCGATCTTGAACAAGCTATCGCGGCTAGTTCTAAAGTCCTGGCAGTACGCGGCCAAGTTTTACCGGCCACTCTCACTGATGTTAACCTCTGGGCTGTGCTGAGTGACGGAAGACGCATTGAAGGCGAGTCTAGCATTACTGAGGCCGGTGGTAATATCGTCAAAATTGGCTGCACCCCCGCCAACCCGCCGGCTTTACCCAAAGCTTTGCAAGCTATCCGCGAAGCTGATTTGATTATTATTGGCCCTGGCAGTCTCTACACCAGCGTCATCCCTAATTTACTGGTTCCCGAAATTGCCGAAGCTATTGAACAAACTAAAGTGCCCCGAATTTACATTTGCAATATTATGACCCAACCAGGGGAAACGCAAGATTACAGCGTGGGTGATCATATCAAAGCTATTGATAATGCTTGTGGTGGTAAACAATTGTTTAATTCTGTTATTGTCCAGCGAAAAGTACCCTCTGCTCAAGCTTTAATTCGTTATGCTCAAGAAAAATCTACACCTGTTTTTCTTGACCGAGAAGCGATTGCTAAATTGGGCCGACGTATTGTTTTAGCAAATATTATGGAAGAAGACACCGAAACTGGCTATGTTCGCCACAACCCTTACCAGCTTGCTCGCGTTTTGCTGCGTTGGTATAGCCGTGTTCAAGCTTTGTAATTGCTTTTGTCTGTGGCGGCTGTTTTCCTGACAGCTAGATTGGCTCTTTTTGATTATTTTCTGGAAATTTTATTAACTTCCAAGCTTTGATCTGTTTTCCCAATTAGCCTTTTTTTCTGTGAGGAATTTTTGGTAATTCTTTTCATGTTTACTGCTTTTGTGGTATGATAAATATCCTGTAATAAAGTTTATTCTTAGCTTAGTTTTAGAGTGCTTTTTTGTGTTTTGGTTAGTGTAAAATGACCCGAAAATCAACTATTCTAAATCTTCCTACTCCAGACTCAACTTACCGTCTGGGATTTTGTCTTGGCGAAACTTTAAAACCGGGGAGTTTGCTGTTATTAAAGGGCGATTTAGGGGCTGGGAAAACGACTTTGGTTCAAGGGTTGGCTGAAGGTTTAGGTATTGCGGATTTGGTTGTTAGTCCTACTTTTACGCTGATTAGCGAATATACTGATGGTCGTATCCCTCTTTACCATTTTGATTTATACCGGCTTGCGGAGGGGGAAGCGGCGAGTTTATACCCGGAGATTTATTGGGAAGGGGTGGAAGTAACACCGGGGATTGTGGCGATAGAATGGGCTGAGAGATTGTTATATAAGCCGGCTCAATATTTAGAAGTTTGCTTGACAGATTTAGGGGATTGTGGTAGACAGGCGGAGTTACTGCCGGTGGGGGGTTTTGATTTGAAAAATTTGGTTTTTTAAATGTAGCAATACCGATAAATTTATTTAAGTGCTAAAGGTTAAATTACCCTAGAAAAGTTAATGTCTGATTAAAATTCACGTCGGCGCCGGTAATACCCCAGATAAACTAAAGCAAACCCCGCTTGCAAAACCAAGATTAATCCATAGCATTTGAGCAAAACATTGGTTTCCAACTCGGCAAAAGTACCGAAGGCACCGGCACTCACAACTGTCAGCAAAAGTAGAAAAATGAGCTTTTTTGCAGTCAAATCCAGCATAATTTTTTCTTCTTATTTTTAGTGCTTGTTGAGTTGTGCCGGCTTTTTGAAGAGCGGTAAAAGAACGAGCCAAACAACACCCAGGATAAGGAACCAATGATTCTAATTAAACCAAACTGCGGCCCTTACTATCAGGTAGATTATCCAAAACCAACAGTATAAAATCAATTATCCACCAAATACCGAAACCGCCGCCGGTGAGAAGCTGAATCACTCCTATCGTCACATATCCCATGTAAAAACGATGGATGCCTAAAACACCCAGAAAGAAGCACAACAGTAGAGCCGCCGCTTTAGATTTCGGAGAATTATGGCTCATTTTAACCTCTCTTGAAAATCTGCACAGGTTGATTTCCTGTACTATATCTTACGTCTCTAAAATATCCTGCAAAAGACATAAAAATTTAATATTTTCGGTTGTCTACGCAGGAATACTTAGCGTTTTTGAAATAAGTAGCGATTTTTTTTAATTCGCTGCACTCCCCAAAACATACAAGCTCAACAAGGTGCCGCTATTCCATAAACTATGGAGAAACATCGAAGCCAGCAAATTACGAGATCGGCTATAAACGAAGCCTAAAATTATTCCCAGTGTTGCTAAAGGTAGCACTTCAGAAACATTCAAGTGTGCGACTGCAAAGATTAAACCGCTGAGAACAATTGCCCCCCAAACCGGCATATAACGAGTCAGGGATGGTAATAAAAAACCGCGAAACATGATTTCTTCAAAGATTGGTGCGCCGATGGAAGCGGTGAGAAAGAATATCGTCAAAGCCACAGCATCTTTGCTTTCTAAAGCTATGGGTAAAATAGCATTACTGCCACCTTGTCCTTGCCAGATTTTTTGGTTGATTAGGGATACTAAAACTACGAGCGGAAGCGCGGCTAAATAGCCACCTAAGCCCCAGAAAAACCATTTTCCTTTTAAATCAATGCGAAACCAATCTTTCGGCAGGGGAGTAAAGGGTTTGACGGAAAAATAAATGGCTAATATTCCGCCAGCGGCAAGAACAATATAGGTGAATAAGATGTAAATTGCTTTGCCTCGCACATCGAAGGTTCCGGGGTTAATTTTTAATAGTGCGTTGATGGTTTGGAGGAGTAAGGGAGCGGCAATTTGTGAGATAAAGAAGAAGCCACCAACTAGCACTTGCCAGATTATTTCCCAATCCCAGGGAGTTTCCCAAGCGACATCGCCATTGGTGGCTAAAACTGCTTGTTTGCCTTTGATTAATTGTTGAATGAGTAAGCCAATTAGTAAGCCGGTGCCGCCGATAAATCCTATGGTGGGAACTATGCCAATTATGCCGAGTTTGATTACAGCTTGTTCGGCAATTTTTTGTTCGTTTGCTTCGAGGGTGGCGAGGCTGGTTGTGTCTTTTTTAATTTGGTAATATTCGCTTAAGGCTTGATAGCGAAACCAGCCATCTAAGTTTTGTTTAATTACACTTTCTGTTTCTGGAAAAATGCGGGAATTTGCTAAATTTTCTAAGACTTGAGCGGTTTGGACAACCGGCCTTTCTATAGTTTCATTGGAGGCGTATTTGACAATGTTTTGCCAGCTTTGAATGGCTTTATCTTTTTGGTTATTTTTGAGTTGTAAAATGCCTAAGCGTAAATCAATTTCATCGAGGGAATTTTGCTGTTGGTTGAGTATGGATAGCAGTTTTTTTTGTTCTGTGGCGGTGGTTGGTTGCTCCGGCATTTCTGTGGAGGCCGGTTTTAGGGTTTGTAATTGCTGGCGTGTTTTTTGCAAGTTTTTTTCGCCTGACTCGCTGGCTTCTTGGTATTGCTTGAGTGCGCTTCCAAATAGATCGTCACCGAGTAAGGTTTGCTTTGCAGTTGCAATGTCTGCGCCTTCTAAATTTTCGCCTTTCCACTCGGCGGCGTGGAGGATGAGGTTGGTTTGATATAACTCTAAACGGCTTTGGATCTGGGGTTCATTCCAGCTTTCGATGAGGGAAAAGCTGACTAAACCAAGGGTTAAAACTGTGAGGATGGTTAAAATTATTCGTTTTATGGTCATTCGTTGTCTCCGTGCCGGATTTACCCCTATTAATCATACATGGGAGAGACACATAAATTCCTTGTCACTGTACCCACCACCGGCTACTCTTCACCCCCATAAAACTCATCCAAAATCCCCCTAATTTCATCCAAACTAATATCTTGCCGATCCGACTTTGAATAAATCGTTAATAACAAAACACTCGTGGGAGACTCAACAAGACAAAAATAAGCCGATAGCCGCCACTTTTGCCTTTTTGGATATCGCTGTTTTTCACTTGCACTTTCAAAACTTGATTTTCCGCACCCAAACCGGCAATCCGATCTCCGATAAAGTTACCAGCTTGCAGTCCTTGAATAATAGGCTCAATATCAGCGCGAATTCTGCGATATCTTTTGGACAAGATATATAACTCGCGCTCAAATTGATCAGCAAATCTGATGATCACTTCTGATTCATTCTGCATCGATTCTATCCCATAATTCAGAAATTGGCCGGGTTTTACCTTCCTTAGCTTCCTGCAAAGCACAGCGCAAACTTGCCTTTATTTCTTCGGTCGGCGTATCATCAGGATCATCTCCATTTTCCTCAAATAAAACAATCACCCGTACCTCATCAACTCCCGTTACTTTCAAAGGTTCATTTAACAACAACTGACCTTTTTCATCAATCTTGCCGGTGATTTCAATCGCTCTCATGTTTATATCTCCTCTTTTAACTTCTCGTTTGATTATTCTGCCATTATATGTCATTTTAAGCTTGCTCATCCCGCGCTTCTGTTGCAGTCACCGCCTCCTCTTTATCCTGCGAATTAACTGTTACTGTCAACTTCAAACCCAAAGCATTTAACCACAAACCCAACTGATAAATTTCTGCACTACCTTCTCCAGACAAAATTTTATCTAATTTTTGCAAATGTAACAAAGCATCTTCAGGAGACATATTCAATTCTCCCAAAGCTTCCGCCACATCTTGCAACGCGTGTTTTAATAACTCTCGTTCTGGGTCTTTTTCTTCCATTATAGCCTCAAGATAGCCGGCGGCATATTCCGAATCTTTTAAACGCTCAATTAAAGATTTGTGGTAGCTTACACTTTTAGTTGTTGTTTCCATTCTCTTAAATCCTGTAATTTTTCCAGTATTCTATAGCTAGGCGGATATCTTCTTCTGGAGTGCTTTTATCTCCCCCACAAAGCAAAAGCACAACATTTACTTCCTTAATTTCTTCCCAACAAATCATCACCAAACCCTAAAACATCCCCCATTCCTAACCTCAATTGCCTCAAAAAAAAACCAACCCTCGCCAAAATCCCAACACCAATAAATAAAATGGCCCAAAACCAGGTAAAATCAATTTGACCCAAAATAACCGGCCCCCTCACACACCAGAGGGAGAGCAACCGAAAAAAGGAGGACAAAACCCTGGCTACTCGCGTAATCATCGTTAGACACGGCAAAAGCAGCTACAACCTAGAACGCCGCATTCAAGGCCGGCTGGACGCATCCATCCTAACCGAACAAGGACAAGCCACAGCCCGACAAGTCGCAGACGCCCTGCGCGGCATAACCCTAAACGCCATCTATTCCAGCCCCCTCCAACGCGCCAAAGAAACCGCAAACATCATTTTTTCAGACTTACAAACCGATTCTCAAAATCCCTCCCTCGAAACCTCAGAAAACCTCCTGGAAATTGACCTGCCATTATGGGCAGGAATGCTGCGCGAAGACGTCAAAGAAAAATTCGCAGACGATTACAAAACCTGGCAACAAAGCCCCCACGAATTTTGCATGGCAGTGCCAGAAAAAACCGGCCCCCGTGAACACTTTCCCGTTTTGGCAATTTACCAACAAGCCAAAAAATTCTGGCAAGAAACCCTCCCCAAACACACCGGCAACACCATCTTAATTGTTGCCCACAACGGCATCAACCGCGCCCTGATTAGCACCGCCATCGGCATTCCCCCCGCCTATTATCAATCAATCCAACAATCAAACTGCGGCATCAGCGTCCTCAACTTCCCCGACAACTGGACACCCGACAACCCCAGCGAAGGTTTTGTTCAACTTGAATCAATGAACATCACCACCCACGTCGGTGAAAAATTTCCCAACACAAGAGAAGGCCATCAAGGCATCCGTTTATTATTGATCCGTCACGGCGAAACTGAATGGAACCGGCAAAGCAAATTTCAAGGCCAAATCGACGTTCCCCTCAACGATAACGGCAGAAACCAAGCGAAAAAAGCCGGTGATTTTCTCCAAGATGTCCACCTCGATTTTGCCACCACCAGCCCCATGCTGCGGCCCAAAGAAACAGCCGAAAATATTATTAAATTTCACCCTAACCTTACCCTCGAACTCCATGATGGATTAAGAGAAATTAGTCACGGCCTTTGGGAAGGCAAATTTGAAAGCGAAATTGAGCAATCATTCCCCGGAATGCTGCAAGAATGGAAAACTGCCCCCGAAACCGTTCAAATGCCAGAAGGCGAAAACCTCCAACAAGTTTGGGAACGAGTCGCCCCCACATGGCAAACTATCCTTGAAAACGCCACCCCCGGCACCACCGGCATTGTCGTCGCCCACGACGCCACCAACAAAGCCATCCTTTGCCAATTGTTTAATTTAACTCCTGAACACTTCTGGAAATTTAAACAAGGAAACGGCGCCGTGACTGTCATCGACTACCCCAAAGGGCCCCAAGGAAAACCAGTTTTGCAAGCCCTCAACATCACCAGTCACCTCACCGGCAGCATCCTAGACAAAACCGCCGCCGGTGCCCTTTAAAAGTTATTTGTCCTTTGTCATTTGTCCTTTGTCATTTGTCCTTTGTTAATGGTTATTTGCCATTGGCCCTGATCTTTTTCTAGTCACAAATGAGAAATGACAAATTTTGTCCTTAGTCCTTAATCATTTGTCTTTTGTTAATGGTTATTTGCCATTTGCCCTGATCTTTTTCTAATGACAAATGACTCTTGACAAATGACTCTTGACCAATGACAAATGACTCTTGACAAATGACCATTGACAAATTATGACCAGCGAACTACTCCAACAAGTCCGAATTTTAGACCCTCTCACCGGCACCGACACCACCGGCGACGTCCTCATTGTTGATCACATCATCAAAGACATCGCCCCCCAAATATCCAACCCGCCCCCCAACACTCAGCACCACAACTGCGACGGGCTTATTCTTGGCCCCGGCCTCACCGACCTCTACAGCTTGGGCGGCGAACCTGGATACGAAGACCGCGAAACCCTCGATAGCTTCTGGAAATCTGCTTCGGCGGGGGGGTTTACGCGGGTGGCTATGTTGCCGGCTACCCATCCACCCATCGATAACCCCGGAGCATTATCGCTGCTGCAAACGCGGGCAAAAATGCTACAACCGGCCTCGAATCTCTATTTCTGGGGTGCTCTTACCATCGCTATTGCCGGTCAGCAAATGACGGAATTTGCCGAACTCGCCAGCGCCGGCATTGTCGGTTTTGCTGATGGGGTGCCGGTGCAAAATCTCGCCCTCTTGCGTCGCATTCTCGAATATCTTAAACCTCTCAATATCCCCATTGCCCTTTGGCCCTGTGACCGCAAACTCGAAGGGAGCGGTGTCATGCGTGAAGGGCCAGACTCCATCCGCCTCGGCCTCCCTGGAAACCCGGCCATCTCCGAAACCACCGCCCTTGCTGCTTTGCTGGAAGTCGTCGCCACCACCGGCACCCCCACCCACATCATGCGCGTTTCCACCGCCCGCAGCGTCCAACTGATCCAACAAGCCAAAAACCAAGGCATCCCCATCACCGCCAGCACAACTTGGCTGCATTTAACCCTTGACACAAAAGCCATTGAATGCTATAATCCCAATCTTCGCATCGACCCGCCTTTACCGACTCCTCAAGATCGCTACGCTTTAATTCAAGCAATCAAAGAAGGCATTATTGATGCAATTGCTGTGGATCACAGCCCTTATTCTTATGAAGAAAAAACTGTGGCTTTTGGGGAAGCGCCGGCCGGTGCGATAGGTTTAGAATTAGCGTTGCCTTTGTTGTGGCAAAATCTTGTCGATGCCGGTTTACTTACTCCCTTAGAACTTTGGCGCAGTTTAAGCATTGGTGCAGCGGCTTGCTTAAATTTAAAATTGCCGGGGGTGACAACTGGGAAAGCAGCAGAATTGACTTTATTTAACCCAAAACAAACTTGGAAAGTAGAAGAAAAAACTCTGCAAAGTTTGTCGAGTAATACTTTTTGGTTGGGTCAACAAATAGCCGGTCGTGTTATTAAAGTTTGGAGTTAAGTAAAATTTAAGACCGATATTGTAGGGGCAACCCCCCTGTGGTTGCCCCCAACCCCCCTTTTTCAGGGAGATTTAGGGGGATCGAAAATAGAGATATGCAAATTAATTTGTCGGTGCCGGTGCCGGTGAGGGAGTAGAATACACCGGCTGATCGCCAATTTCGCCAACGCGGTTGGGAGGCCAAAAACGCACCACAGCGCGGCCTATAATTTTTTCGCGGGGGACAAAACCCCAGTAATGGCTGTCATAACTGTTATTGCGGTTATCTCCCAAAACCAAATATTGACCCTCTGGTACTGTCACCGGCCCATATTGGTAATTTGGCTCATCGGCAATATATTGTTCCCGCAGGCCTTTATCATTAATAAAAACCCGACCCCCTTTGACTTCCACCTTTTCACCAGGCAAACCGATCACCCGTTTAATAAACGCATCGTGGAAATTTTGCTTTTCCAGGGTTTCGGTTGGATCAAAGACCACAATATCACCGCGTTGGGGAATAGCAAAACGATAACTGAGTTTATCTACGATCAGCCGGTCATTAATTTGTAACGTTGGTTCCATTGAACCTGAAGGGATATAGCGCGCTTCAGCAACAAAAGCACGAATCCCAAAGGCCAAAATAACGCTCAGTCCGACAGTTTTAAATGCCTCTATCCAGGGGTTTTCTGTATTTTGTTGAGGATTGTTATTCGGTTCAGAGACGGGATCTTGCACAGGGGTCATAGGCGTTTAAGCAGGAGTTATTAGCAAGTTTAACAGCACTGGCACGAACATACACCCTAAAAAGTTCCCCACCCCGGACAACTCCAACTCTGTGAGGGTTTAAATTTACCCTTGTTTTTTGCATTCCCCGGATTGAGGAATGGGGGGTGGAGGCGAGGCGATTACTGGCTCTTTGGCTTTTGAGAGTATGAATGATGCCTTTATTGTTCCATCTTAGTCGATATATTTTCCCAGCACACCTCCAAGGCAGCGAAAAGCACGACCGCACCGGTCTGTAATCAATTTATACAAAGATTTAACAATTTTCCTGGCCGGTGATCTTTAAACAAATCTGGCTTGTGGTAATTTATACCACATACCGATGAGGGATTGATGCGGAATGATTGCTCATAGCTGTTCTGTAGAAATCTCTTTGCTCGGATGGAAATTTTACCCTTCACTGCTATGTCTTTTGCATCTAATTCTTTACTGCTTCGTCACGCTCAGATTTTAATGCCAGCAGGAGATTATCTGTTAGGCGATGTTCTCATTCAAGATGGCAAAATTGTTCAAGTTGCACCGGAAATTACCGCTACTGAGGCTTTAGAAATTGATGCTACAAATTTAACTTTACTGCCAGGAGTAATTGATCCGCAAGTTCATTTTCGTGAGCCTGGGTTGGAATACAAAGAAGATTTATTTACGGCGAGTTGTGCTTGTGCGAAAGGGGGGGTGACTTCGTTTTTGGAAATGCCGAATACAAAACCGTTGACGACTACGCAAGAAATGTTAAATGATAAGTTGCAACGGGCGGCGGCTAAAAGTTTGGTGAATTATGGGTTTTTTATTGGGGCGACGGCTGAAAATTTACCTGATTTGCGAACGGCTAATCCTACTTGTGGGATTAAAATTTTTATGGGTTCAATGCACGGGGCTTTGTTGGTTGATCAAGATAGTGCTTTGGAAGCAATTTTTGCTGAAGGAAGCCGGTTAATTGCTGTTCATGCGGAAGATCAAGCCCGAATTAATGAGCGCCGGAAATTATATGAAGGAGAAACTAATCCGGCGATTCATTCGGTGATTCAAGATGAAACGGCGGCTTTACTTGCTACGAAACAAGCGTTATCTCTTTCTAAGAAATATCAGCGACGGTTACATATTTTACATTTGTCTACCGGCATTGAAGCTGAACTTTTAAGAGAAGATAAACCAAGTTGGGTAACTGCGGAAGTTACGCCGCAACATTTGGTGCTTAATACCGAAAGTTATGAAAAAATTGGGACGCTTGCTCAAATGAATCCTCCTTTGCGTTCTCCAGAAAATAATGATGTTTTGTGGAAGGCTTTATTGGATGGGGTGATTGATTTTATTGCAACAGATCACGCGCCGCATACGTTAGAAGAAAAGGCAAAAGGTTATCCAAATACTCCCTCTGGTATGCCTGGGGTGGAAACGTCTTTGCCGGTGATGTTAACGCAGGCAAAAGAGGGAAAATGTACGGTTGCTCAAGTTGCAAACTGGATGTCTACGGCGGTGGCAAAAGCTTATAAAATTCCTAATAAAGGTTTAATTGCTCCTGGTTATGATGCCGATTTGGTGTTAGTTGATTTGGAGAATTATAAGCCGGTTTTGAAAGAAGAATTGCAAACAAAATGCCGGTGGAGTCCGTTTGAAGGGTGGAATTTAACCGGCTGGCCGGTGTTTACGATTGTTGGGGGTAAAATTGTTTATGAACGAGGCAAATTAAATACTGATGTGCGGGGAAAAGCTTTGAGGTTTGAGGAGAATTAAAAAAGGGGGTGGGTTGTTTCCCACCCTGCGGTTATTGATGCTTAATAATGGATGCCGGTTTTGCGATAATGGACGGCAGTTACACCTGTAGATTGCAACAAATGACCGTTATCTACGACTGCATAAACAATCCAATGATCTCCGGCTTCCATACGGTTTTGCACAGTGCATTCTAGGTATGCAAGGGCGCTTAAAATAATCGGACAACCATTTTCTGATTCCTTAGTTTCCAAACCGGCAAATCGGTCTTCGCCAGGGACAAAATTCTTCATAAAATGCTTACGAACTTGTTTACCCTCTGCCAAAACATTGAGGACAAATTTATCGCCGCTGTGGGATAAAGACTCCACTGCGCGGTCTTTTGCCACCGCAATTGTTAACCCTGGTGGGCTAAATGTTGCCTGCGATACCCATGATGCCAGCATCGCACTTGTGACATCGCCGCGCCGTGCCGACATAACACAAAGTGAGCCAACAATGCGACCTACCGCTTGAGCAGTACGGTCTCCCTGGCCGGCAGTTGCCCCCTGACGCGGGGCACGGAGACGCTGAGATTTTTTCAGGGCTTGGGCAAAATCAGTGCCGATTTCTTTACATTCTTGGATAATTGTACCGCTGGGTTTAAATTTAACTCGCAAGGGTTCAAAACCTAACTTATACCCAGAATCTCGCAACTTATCGGCCACTAAATCTACCGCTTCCCCACTCCAACCATAGGAACCAAATACCCCCGCTAACTTATTTTTAGAAGCGGTAGATAGCACAACGCCTAATGCGGTTTGTATCTGGGTTGGGGCATGACCGGCCAGGGTGGGAGTGCCAATAATAAAGCCATCGCACTTTTCCACCGCCGCCTGAATTTCGGAAGGTTCGGCAAACTCACAATTAATCGACTCCACCGCTACCCCAGATTTTGTTATACCTTTGGCGATAGCTGAGGCCAGAGTGGCGGTGTTGCCGTAGGCACTAGCATAAATTAGGGCAACTGTCAAGTCTTTAGTATTTTGATCTTCTGACCATTTGCGGTAGAGGTGCGAGAGTTCAGTGAGGCCATACTGAACCATTGGGCCATGACCGGGGGCACAGAAATTAACTAACATCTTGCCTTCGTTATTTGGCGTCAGGAATTCCGCTAATTTATCGAGGGCTGCGAGGGCTTGTTTGGCTTGAGAAGCGTGTAAGGAATCGTAGTAGAAACGCCGGTCTTCGCTATAAACTTCCCAGCCTTCATCAAATACCTGATCACCGCAAACGTGAGCCCCAAAAAACTTATCCGTAAATAAGATTTTTGTTTTTGGATCGTAGGAGCAAAGACTGTCTGGCCATTTAGGAGTGGCCGTAGTAATAAACTGCAATTCGTGGCCTTGTCCAAGATCGAGCCGGTCTTCCCCGCGCACAATTGCTATTTTTAATTCGATGTTTTCAAAATACTGCCGTAAGCTAATAGCGGCGGGGTTTGAACACACAAAAGTTATCTGCGGTGCTAATTTTAAAAGCGCCTTGAGAGTTGCGCCTCGGTTGGGGTTAAAGTGTCCGAGAATTACATAATCGATTTTGTTTAAATCGATGCGTTTTTGTAAAGCTTCCAGATAAATTTCTGTAAACGATTCACCTGGGGGATCAATGAGGGCAATTTTTTCGCGGATAATGGCAAAACTGTTTGCTGTAGTGCCTTTGGCAAGGGAGTATTCGACTTCAAATTTCAGTCTATCCCAAGTGCGGGAACGCAAAATTAAGGTGTCGGTGCCGAGGTACATTGCTTGTACATCGCGGGGTTTTGTGGCGGTGAGAGTTTGTGGCATAGGTTTGGGTGGGGTGTAATAAACCGCAGATGAATAGCAGGCAAGATGCCTGCCCCACAGATAAACGCAGATGAATAGGATAGATTTATGTCTTGATCTTGAAGTTTGTCTCCCACAGAAAACCCATCAGCGTTTATCTGCGTTCATCTGCGGTTAAAAATCTTTCAGAAAAAGGCCATAAATCACCTTAATAGTGATTACCGACTTTGCGGTGGTGGACTGCCGGCAAGGCGTCGGGGTTGGAAACTCGCCCTGTATCAACAGTCGCATAAACGATATGATGATCGCTTAATTCCATCCGGCTTTGCACTTCGCATTCGAGGTAAGCAACAGCATCGGTAAGAATAGGACAACCGTTATTTGCCGGCTGAGTTTTGATGCCGGCAAAGCGATCTGCACCAGGGGCAAAACGCTTTAAAAAGTGCTTCATTAAAGCTTGATAATTGTCTTCAGCAAGCACGTTTAAAACGAATTTATCACCAACGTGCATTAAGGCTTCAATTGCCCGATCTTTGGCAACAGCAATGCTTAATCCCATCGGTTGAAAACTGGCTTGTGCTACCCAAGACGCGAGCATGGCGCTATTAACTTCGCCTTTTTGAGCGGTAATAATATATAACCCGCCACTAAGCCGGCCCAAGGCTTTATCTAAGTCGCTATCAAGCGATTTCATTTGCTTAACAGCTTTGTCACGAGTCAGCCATTGTCCTAAGTCAGTACCGGCTTCATCGCAAAGCTGATAAGTTGGGTTGTGGGGCGTTTCTTTGATTAAAATTGCCGGGAAGGCTTCTTTTAATCCTAGTTCTTTGAATTTGTTTCGCAAGGGATAAACCGAGAGGTCATCGCCACCGCCCGATTCTAATAAACCAAAGGTTTGTTTATTGTTTGCACTCGCTAAAATAGTGCCGATTATTGCTTCAGCGTTAGTATCGGAAACGGGAGGGGCTGCAATTACAATCCCGGCAGCATTTTGGGCAAGTTCTCGTGCTTCTTGCGGTTCTGCTGCTTTTAAATCCATCATTTCTACTGCGACACCGGTTTTTGTAATACCGTGTGCAATTGCTTGAGAAAGCCGGTCACTGTAGCCGTAATCTGAATAGTAAAAAACGGCAACTGTTGTTTCTGCTTTTGTTTGTTCTTGGCTCCATTTTTTATAGCGTCCTGTTAGTTCAAGCAGGTTATGACGCAATAAGGGGCCGTGTCCGGTGGCAATGGTGGTGATTTCTCCCAAGTCTGCCATGCGTTTCATTGCACCGAGAACAGAGCGAGCATTTGGCCCCATTAAACACTCGTAATAAAAGTGATAATCGGCTTCGATATCGCTGAGGTTTTCGTCAAAGGTTTTATCTGAGCAGTAGTGCATTCCAAAGGCGTCGCAGGTGAATAATATCTGCGTTTTGGAATCGTAGGTAAAGATGGTATCTGGCCAATGTAAGTTAGGCGCTGAGACAAATTCGAGGATATGTCCGTTTCCTAAATCGAGTTTGTCTCCGTTTTTTACTTGGATGTTTTTAAACGGTTGATGTATGAGGTTTTCTAAGAATTGAATCGCAACTTTTGCCCCGACAATTGTTGCTTGAGGTGCGAGGTTTAAGACGTCTTTTACTAAGCCACTGTGATCGGGTTCGGTGTGGCTAATTACGATGTAATCAATGGTGGTGGGGTCAATTTCGCCGGTGAGAGTGTCTAGGTACAGTTGGCGAAATTTTTCGTGGGAGGTGTCTACAAGGGCGATTTTTTCACCGCGAATGATGAAAGAGTTGTAGGTTGTGCCGTTTTTTAGGCCAAATTCAATGTCGAAGCGATCCCGATCCCAGTCTAGGGAACGGATGGCGGTTGTCTCGCTGGCAATTTCGCTTTTTTCGATAGTGAGCCGGCGTTGTTGCACTCGGTCGGTGAGAGCTACCATATTGGCCTCCTTTTGGGGTTTTCGATTAGAGGTCTTTTCACATATTGTTACATAGTTTATTTGCGAAGGCTGATTGTATTTCCTATGGAAATTCCTATGGATTGGTTAAGTTGGACAAAACTCTGGTTATCGGTGGGCCTGGGGGGTACTATGTGAGGTTTTGAGGATATACCCGCGCTCATCGCAACTACATCCGGTTTGGGGGGGTGAGGTTTTTTACTGCTTCTTCTCCTGAAGGGTTTTCAATTTTTTTGCCGTTCAAGGAACCGTCACTTGAGGAATTTTGCGGCGGTTTTTGTTTTTTCATTCTTTCTCGTAAGGAGACAATTACAACATACAAAACCGGCACCACAAATAAGCTTAAAAATGTCGAAACTACCATTCCTCCAGCAATTGCATTTCCTAATGAACGCCGGCTCGCTGCACCGGCCCCTTCAGGATTTATTAACGGTGCTATACCTAAAACAAAGGCAAGAGATGTCATCAAAATTGGTCTTAAGCGTTCCTGTGATGCTTCCACTGCTGCTTTTGTAATCGATAACCCTTCCTGTCTTAATTGATTGGCAAATTCTACAATTAAAATCGCATTTTTGCTAGATAAACCAATCAACATCACTAACCCAATTTGGCAATAAACATCATTTGATAAACCTCTTGCCATCTGTGCCAACAACGCCCCAAAAATTGCCAGAGGAACTGATAACAAAATAATCAACGGATCAACATAATTTTCATACTGCGCCGCCAACACTAAAAACACAAACACTAACCCCATGCCAAAAATAATCGGCGCTTGTCCTCCTGATTCTATTTCTTCTAAAGATGTACCAGACCATTCATAGCCAAAACCCGGTGCTAATACTTGTTTAGCGACTTTTTCCATTGCTTGCAGTGCTTGTCCTGAACTGGTGCCAGGGGCCGGTGCTCCATTGATTTCTATGGAGCGAAACAAGTTATAGTGCGTAATAGTTTGGGCGCCAACTGTTGAGGTAACTTTTACCAAACTACTCAGCGGTATCATTTGTTGATTTTGAGCGCGAACAAACAATTTTCCAATGTCTTCGGGATTTGAACGAAACTGCTGGTCTGCTTGTACATAGACTCGATAATTTCGATCCTGCAAGGTAAAGTCATTTACATATTGACTCCCCAAGGATGTTTGCAAGGTGCTGAAAATATCATTAATTGACACTTGCAATGCTTTGGCTTTATTGCGGTCAACTTCTACTAATAACTGGGGAGTATTGGCGGCAAATGTGCTGAATACTGCTTGCAGTCCGGGGGTTTGATTGGCTTGTTTTAATATGCCTCCCATTGCTTGTAATAATGCTCCTAAATCGCTGCCGCCGCGCCGGTCTTGTAGTTGAAATTGAAAGCCTCCAAATTGTCCTAAGCCTTGAATTGCTGGCGGGTTAACCGGCATCACTCTTGCCTCGGTAATAGCCCCAAATTTAGCGCGTAACTTCCCTAAAATTGCTTGAATTGATTGCTCTTCGTTTTGGCGTTCTTTCCAAGGTTTTAAGGTTGTAAAAATAATCCCACTATTTGCAGTGCTACCACTAAAACCAAATCCTCCTACCGTAAAGGTTCCCAACACTTCGGGGAGTTCGAGAATTTCTTTTTCGACTCTATCCATTACTTGTTGGGTGTATTGCAAGGAAACGCCTTGTGGGCCTTGAATAATGGTCAGAAAATAGCCTTGATCTTCTTCTGGAATAAACGCGGTTGGTACGGTGACATAAAGCCAGGCTGTTAATCCTAAAGAAACAATAAATAAGCCGACAACAAATAACTTAATTTTGGTGAGAAAAATCAGCACTTCGCGGTATTTCCGGCGTGTCCAATCTAACCCATTATTAAATTTCTCAAACAACCAACCAACCGGCCCTGAATAAGTTTTTCTGCGGCGTAACATCAGCGCCGAAAGGGATGGAGTGAGGGTAATTGCCATAAAGGTAGAAATGGCAACGGAAAAGGCAATTGTTAAGGCAAATTGTTTATAAAGTGCGCCAGTGGTGCCGGGGAAAAATGCCACCGGCACAAACACTGCCATTAATACTAAAGATGTCGCAATAACAGCGCTGAAAAGTTCGCGCATTGCTTCGGATGCTGCTTCGCGCGGGTTCATTCCTTGATGAATTAGCCGGTCAATATTTTCGACGACAATAATTGCATCATCCACGACTAAGCCGGTGGCTAAGGTTAAGCCAAACAACGATAAGCTATTAATTGAAAAGTCAAAAGCCTTAATAAAAGCAAAAGTACCAATCAAAGAAATGGGAATTGCAATGGTGGGAATAAAGGTGGTGCGCCAATCTTGCAAAAATACAAAAATCACAATCACCACAAGCAAAATTGCTTCAAACAAAGTTTTCACAACTTCTGCTAAAGATGCTTCCACAAAAGCAGTCGTATCTAATGCAAGTTGATATTTCAATCCAGGGGGAAATCTTGTCGCTAGATTTGCCATTTCGGCTTTGACTGCTTTGGCAACATCTAAGGCGTTACTTCCGGGTAATTGATAAATTCCTAACCCTACTGCATCATTGCCACGAAATCGTAAAAACGAGTTATAATTTTCTGCTCCAAGTTCGGCACGTCCGACATCTTTTAATTTAACTAAGGTGCCATCTTCGTCGGTTTTTAAAACTAATTCTTCAAATTGTTTGGCATCAGTTAACCGGCTCACTGCTCGCAAGTCAAGCTGATACATTTGCCCTTTTGGTGCCGGTTCTGTGCCAATTCTACCGGCCCCAACTTGGATATTTTGCTCACTTAATGCTCTGCTAATATCTTGGGGTGTTAAACCTCTTGCAGCGAGCCGGTTTGGATCTAACCAAACTCGCATTGCATACCGGCGTTCCCCAAAAATTCGCACATCGCCTACACCTTTAACTCGCTTTACTGCATCAGCTAAATAAAGGTCAGCGTAATTACTTAAAAAGATATTGTCATATTCGTTATTTTCGCTAAATATGCCAATTGCTAATAAAATACTCGTGGATTGTTTTGTAACTCGAACTCCTGTTCTTTGGACGGCTTCAGGTAATTGCGGTTGAGCAACAGAAACACGATTTTGAATATCAACAGCGGCAATATCTTTGTTTCTCGAAGCGTCAAAAGTGGCGGTAATTGTGCTTGTGCCATCATTACTGCTACTTGATGTTAAATATTTTAATCCTTCTATGCCGTTGATTTGCCTTTCTAATATGTTTGTGACGGCATTTTCGACAACTTCGGCGCTTGCTCCTGTGTAGTTGGCTGTTACGCTAATTTGGGTGGGGCTAATGTCAGGAAAACGAGCTATCGGCAAGACTGTAATACTAATCGCACCGACGATTACTATTAGCAGGGCGCAAACAGTAGCAAAAACGGGTCTTTTGATAAAAAAATCTGCAAACATTAGTTTTTTTGGTGATTTTTATACTGTTATAAGGGTATTGCTCTGAGGTTTTTTTAACCGCAGATAAACGCGGATGAATGCAGATGGGATATGGGTTTGTTGCTGGGTAATGGGTTTTTTGGTTAGGGGTTTTGTTGGGGGCTAGGTGTTGGGGTTTCGGGCATTATTGGGGCTTTGTCTGTTAGGTTTAAAAGGCCAGAGGTGATGATTTTTTCTCCGGGTTTTATGCCGTCTAACACTTGGTAGTTGTTGCCTTGAATGCTGCCGAGTTTAACCGGCTTTTGACGAGCAATAAGTTGGTTTTTATCATTTGTTTCTGCTACAAAAACAAAGGTTTCTCCCCCCAGTCTGGAAATGGCATTTACAGGTACTACAATTCCGGGCCGGTTTGCCCAAATAATTCTGGTTTGAATAAATTGTTGATTCAGCAAATTACCGTTATAGTTGCCAAAGTTTGCCTTAACTAAAATTGATTGCGAATTGGCGTTTACTTCTGGAGAAATAAAGCTGATGATGCCGGTGGCGCTCGGTTGACCTTGGCTATCTAACATTTGCACCGGCAGCCCTTCGCGCAGTTGTTTACCTCGCTCAAGTGGGACGGCAATTCGTAATTCTAAAGCGCTATTTTGAGTCAGGCTGGTGATTTTATCGCCTTTTCTCGCATAATCTCCGACTTTGACGGGAAGATCGCCGATTTTTCCTTCAAAGGGTGCAACAACGGCGGCTTTTGCCAGCGCGGCTTCTATATTTCTCACTTGGGCTACGGCTTGGGCAACTTGCGCTTCAGCTTGCTCGATTTGTTCGGGACGGGTGCCGTTTTGAATTAAATTTAAGGCTTGTTGTTGTTGTTCAAGGGCTGCTTGGAGGCGCTCAATTTCCGAACCTCGGCTTTTGTTGAGTTCTTCTAGTCGTTTTTGGGCTTGGTTGAGTCTGGCTTCTGCGCTGCGATTTTCTTTGACGTATTGATCGAGGGTGTCTTGGGAAATCACCCCTTCTCCCGCCAATTCTTGATACCGGCTGACGCGCTGGCTCGCTAACTCGGCATCGGCTTTTGCTGATTCTAGTTGCGCTTCGGCTTGAGCGATCTCTGCGGGACGGGCTCCTGTGGTGGCGTCTTGCAGGCTGGCTTCGGCTTGGGCTACGGCGGCTTGGGCTCTGGCAATTTCTTCGGGCCGGCTGCCGGCTTGCAGTTCTCTGAGGCGCGCTTCGGCGGCAGCAACATTAGCTTTTGAGGATCGCAGTTGTGCTTCTAAGTCGTTGCTTTGGAGGCGAGCAATGACGGTGCCTTGTTCTACTCTATCGCCGGCTTTGACATAGATTTGCTGAATGTTGCCGTCGAGTTCGGCTCGCAGGTCTACGGCTTCTGTGGCTTCGAGGGTGCCGGGGTATTCGCTGCTGTCTTCGAGGTTGGTGGTTTGGGCTTCTTGCAGTTTGACGGGGATGGCTCGCGGCATACCGGCAGCGGCTGGCGGTTTGGCTGCGCTTTGGCTACGCTGCCACCAAAACCACCCTCCACCGCCACCGGCGGCTAACAGCAAGGCGGCGATCAGCGCTATCCACCAGTTTTTTTTCGGTGCCGGTTCTGGGTATTGTTCCTCATCATTGGCGGCAAGCTCACGATCCTGTAGGGCCAATTGCTCTGTAGTTTGCTCCAATGACACCGTAGGCACGGGGGTACTACCCCTACTATCCCTGATTTCTGGGTTTGCATTTTCTGCCATTTCAGCGGTGGTTTTATCTTCAGGAGGTAGATACTTTTTTATTTGTGTCATTTTGATGTTTCGGGTGTGTTTTTTAGTTGCGTGTTTAACTTTTATCGGTTTATTTTTCTCTTTTTTAGTTCTTAATTGATGGTTGTTTTATCTATCTGAGGGACTATCTATTAGGAAGATTTTTTGACTGTTGTGCGGAAGTCGGAGTTTTGGCCGGTTTTTCATCTTTGGATCTTAACTTTTAGCCAAAATTTATCGGGCAACTGTTTGTAGTAAATTTTTCGCTACATCAGACGCCGGCACGAAAGAGCGCTCTTTTGCCAGTTGCTCTTTTACCCATTCAATTTCAATCTTCATCTCTTTATAACATCTATTCATGGCTTCTATTTGATAGACTCCCACAGGAGGAAATTCTTCTTCTTGTTCCTGTAAATATTGTTCGCGCAACCGGCATTCTATGAGCCGGTGTTCTAATAAGTTGATGCGCTCTTCTGGTTCTAAGTCATTAAAAAAGAAAAATTTTATATAAAACCGTGAACGGCTATTTACCCAGCTTTCTTGGGGGTGAGTTTGCATGAGTTTACGCCACGCATTTCGTCCTTGTTCGGTTATTTGATACATTTTGCGGCTGGGGCCGGCTTGGGATGCTTCCTCGCCTCCTGCTTCAATTTCGCCGCGTTCTTCGAGGCGTTTCAGCAGGGGGTAGATCGCGCCGTAGTTGACGCTGATGCAGCTTCCCATAAAGACTTCTAGCTGTTTTTTTAGCCGGTAGCCGTGCAGCGGTTGACGTTGCAATAAACCCAAGGCGGATAGTTCAAGCATCTATATCAATCTGTCATAGCTGGAGGTATAAAACCAATCCTACAGGTTTTGCAAAAAATTTCAAGCAATCTTAACAATTCATTAAAATTACTTTCCGGTTGAGTTCGTTTTTTCGATTAGCTCAGGCTGGATTAATTTTTAAACTTGATTTTTTCTCTAGCTTTTCTTTCATAAAAGCCACTTTTTTTTATCAAACAATACAGTTAGGGAGAGATTTTTGACTTGTTTGTTTAAGAAAAGTTTGAATCCAGCACAGCCAATCTTGATAGGATATTCCATCAAAAGTAGGATCGTAGTTGCAGTGAAAGTCAAATAAGAGAATATTTTTCAATTCGTCTTCAGAGAATTTCATCTCAAGTAGTTGATTTATCTCTGTAATAGTTTGCTGTACAGAGATAAATGGTTCATCCTGTAGGTAGTTACGGATAACTCCCTCAGCATTTGGGGCTTCAAGATCCCAGTCTTGATGAAAATATGCGCCAAAAAAATGAGCCAGAGTGGGTAATTGTTCTCTAATCATGGTTGGGGATATGCTGTTAGAATGTAGTATCCCAATGGTAACGTAGAATCTCGCCTAAGTATGACTTCCACTTGGTAGACAAAAATGAGACCACTTGAACCGCGAATTTGACTAACTCCTACCGGAAAAGTAGCAATATATGGTAGAAGTTGCAGCTTTGTTTTGCTGCTACTCAACCAAGATAAAATTAATGGCTGGTTGGCATTGATAGCCTCTGATATTGCTTGTTCTGCTGTGCTACGGTCTCTAAAAGATGAAGCAATCAAAAGGCGAGGGTTAGTTGCCAACCGGCTCGCTAGTTCAGCCTCGGTTTTTCCAACGTGCTTTGCTAAAGTATGGCCTCCCGCTGCTTCGTGTGCGGTTAGTCCTCCGCCTGGGACTAGGTTGCTAAAGTTATTCACTGCTTATTTTTTGCATAATAGCTCCATCGCTTCCTATCATATTAAACCTCTATCAATTTTTAAATTTAATCTTACCCTGCGCTAAATCAGTTAACCGGCCCCGATTTAATAACTGAATTTTTGAGCCATTAATTTCAATTATTCCCTCCTGAGCCAACTTAGCAAAAACCCGTGACAAAGTTTCAGGAATTGTGCCTAAAAAAGCAGCAAGCTGAGTTTTTGTAATATCTAACTCAACCAAATCAGAATTATCCGCAGCCTCGCTTAAATAAAGCAAATAAGCCGCCAAACGCGCCGGCACTTCTTTTAAGGATAAATCTTCAATTAACATGGCAAAACGGCGCAAATGACGGGCAAATACTGCAATAATTTGAATAGCTAGGGTGGGTGTCTCTTCGAGCAATTTCAGGAAAGAAGATCGAGAAAAAAATAACACTTCGGCGGTGTCGAGTGCGGCGGCGGAAGCGGGGAAAGGTTGACCATCAAAGGCCGGTACTTCTGCAAAATGCTCGCCCATTCCAAAAATTTGTAAAATTTGCTCTTTGCCATCAGGCGAACTTTTAAAAACCTTCACTCTCCCAGAAACAACGATAAAAAAACCAACATTAGTATCACCTTCCCAAAAAAGCGTTTCCCCTTTGCGGTAACTTTGCACCTTAGCAATACTTGCCAGCGCTTCAAGTTGGTTGGTAGGTAAACCGCGAAACAGGGAATTTTGGGCCAAAATTAAAGTAATTTCAGGGGTTTTTGGATTCATTGTTAAAACACGCAAACAAACTTAACAAAAAAAATGAGTGAAAATTTGATTTAAGTCAAGGCGACGACAGGGGGGCCGGTCATACAGTGAGGGTAACAAGAAAAAAAGAGGAAATTGACATGATGTTTTGTAGCCAATGTGAGCAAACTGCCAAAGAAGACGCCTGCTTAGTATCAGGTGCCTGCGGAAAAAGCCCCGAAGTTGATGCACTCCAAGATTTACTCACATATACTTTACGCGGTTTAGGACAAGTGGCGCTGGCGGCTCGCCGGTATGGCATTATTAACCCAGAAGCCGATGCCTTCACAGCAGAAGCGCTTTTTTCTACCCTAACAAACGTCAATTTTGATGCTCAAAGATTTGTTGAATATATTTATCGATCCCTCGAATTAAGGGAAACTTTAAAAACCCAACTTTTGACCATTGTACCAGCAATTACATTTCCAGAAAAAGCAGCAAATTTTATTCCGGCAACCACATTAGAAGCCCTAAGACAACAAGGCAGAGATGTCGAGTTAGAATTTATCTCAAGTTCTGGGCAAAATATCGATATTTTCTCTCTTAAACTTACTGTAATTTACGGCCTCAAAGGTATTTCTGCGTACGCTTACCACGCCAAAGTTTTAGGCCAAGAAAGCACGGAAGTATATACATTTTTCTATGAGGCTTTAACTCAGCTTGAGCGCAATGATTTAACATTGCAAGATTGGGTAGCTTTGGCGTTAAAAGTTGGCGAAGTTAATTATAAAGCCATGCAGCTTTTGGATGCCGGAAACACAGAAACCTACGGTCATCCTGTCCCCACACCAGTGCCATTAAATGCCAGAAAAGGCAAAGCCATTTTAGTTTCAGGTCACGATCTCAAAGACTTAGAAGAATTGCTGAAACAAACCACCGGCAAAGGCATTGATATCTACACACATGGTGAAATGTTGCCGGCACATGGCTATCCAAAATTAAAAGAAAAATATCCCCATCTGTACGGACATTATGGCAACGCTTGGCAAAATCAGACAACAGAATTTGCTGCTTTTCCCGGTGCCATTGTAATGACAACTAACTGCTTAATGCCACCCCGTGAAACTTATAAAAACCGAGTCTTTACCTTGGGGCCGGTGGGGTGGCCAGACATGGCACATTTAGAAAATAACGACTTCACCCCAGCCATAAATAAAGCTTTAGAAATGCCTGGGTTTACAGCAGATGAAACACCGCGTCAAGTATTAACCGGCTTTGCACGCAATGCTGTTTTAGGAGTCGCCCCAGAAGTCATCAAAGCAGTTAAAGAAGGAGACATTCGCCACTTCTTTTTAATCGGTGGTTGCGATGGTGCAAAACCAACCCGCAACTACTACACAGAATTAGCTGAAAAAGTGCCAGAAGATTGCGTTATTTTAACTTTAGGTTGTGGTAAATTCCGCTTTTTTGATAAAGACTTGGGCGACATTCATGGTATCCCCCGCTTGTTGGATGTAGGACAATGTAATGATGCCTATTCTGCGGTGCAAATTGCCCTTGCTTTGGCGAATGCTTTTGAAGTTGGCGTAAATGATTTACCATTGTCGATGATTCTTTCTTGGTATGAACAAAAAGCTGTTTCTGTGTTGCTGACGCTGCTTTATTTAGGAATTCAAAATATCCGCTTAGGCCCAACTTTGCCGGCGTTTATTACTCCAAATGTCTTTAAGTTACTCTCAGAAAATTATGGCCTTAAAGCAATCACAACTCCTGATGCTGACTTAGCCGCTTGTTTAGCTCATTAATACGCAGTTATTTTTAAAAAAACACAGAGGATATACAGAAACAAGTCCTCTGTGTTTCTCTTTTTTGAAAATTAAGATATGCTAGAGGCGTTGTGTTTTTACACCGGCCATGAAACTCACCACTCGCGGACATTACAGCGTTAAAGCTTTGCTTGATCTGACGATGCAAAAAAATAAAGGCCCCGTCTCTGTTCGCGCCATTGCCAAAAGGCAAGAAATACCGGCACCTTATTTAGAAAAACTGTTAATTGAAATGCGGCGGGCCGGTTTGGTAGAATCAGTACGCGGTTCCCAAGGTGGCTATCAGCTTGCCAAAAGGCCAAAGCATATTTCGTTAGGGCAAATTCTCGAAGCAGTTGGCGAAACCATTGAACCCCTACCCCGCCTTTCTGCTGATAGTGAACAGGCAGAAGATTGGGTGACATTTACGGTTTGGAACAGGTTACACCAAAAAATTAAAGAAGCACTTTATAGCATTTCTTTAGAAGATTTATATTTTGATGCTCGCAGTTGGCAAGCTTCCCAAGGAGAGGAAGCCAGTTTTGTGATATAAACTCTATTAAATATCAAACTAATTTTAAGAAACGTGAGCCAAATATTACTGCATAATCTCTCTCTTTTACCCCTAGCAGCCACTCTTGATTATGTGATAGGAGATCCTTGGGGATGGCCTCACCCTGTGCGCGTTATGGGTTGGTTTATCACACACTACACACAGCTTATTTTTAAATTACCTATTTCTGAGAAAAATCGATTTTTTTCTGCATTCCGCCGGCTTGCTGGGATAATTTTAGGAATTAGTTTAATTTTCGGTTCTGGTTTTTTTGGTTGGGCGTTAATTTTCCTCAGCAACCGGCTTTCTCCTTGGTTAGGATTTTTGATTGAAATTATCCTTTTAGCTAGTTGTTTTGCTGGTCGGAGTTTGCGAAATGCTGCTGAAGATGTTTTACAACCACTTGCTGCTAAAGATATCATAACCGCCCGCCAAAAATTAAGTAATTATGTAGGAAGAGATACAGACAATTTATCGGAAAACGAAATTTTAAGGGCTGTCTTAGAAACCGTTACAGAAAATGCCGTTGATGGCGTTCTTGCACCGCTATTTTATGCGATTATTGGCAGCTTTTTATTTGGGGCCGGTGGGATAGCTTTTGCCCTTGCTTATAAAGCCGCCAGCACCCTTGATTCAATGGTGGGTTACAAAACAGAACCCTACAAAGATATTGGCTGGTTTAGTGCCAAATTTGAAGATATTATCACCTGGTTTCCTTGCCGGTTGGCTGTTTGTACTCTCGGTTTAATTTCGGGAAAACTTTTCTATGTTTTGCAACTTTGTCAACGCGATGCTATTAAAGATCCAAGCCCTAATTCTGGCTGGAGTGAATGCACCTATGCCGCCATTTTAGGCGTGCAAGTTGGGGGGATTAATTATTACAAAGGCGAAATTAAAGAAAAACCGCTTTTAGGTGAGCCGGTTTCCCCGATCACTCCAGCAAAAATTCAGCAAGCTTTACAACTGACTCGAAATTGTTTTTTGCTGTGGTTATGTTTTAGCATGATTATCCACTTTTTGGCTGCCTACGATAATTTATTTAAAATAACGTAGGGGCCGGTTTCATAAAAAAGAATTGCATAATACCCTAGAGATCATTGATAAACCCGCCCCTACAAAGGCAACCGGCATCAACAGCCCCCAAACACCGATAAAATACTGAAATAATAAAAAAGCCCTGTCAACAAACAACAAATTACGGCATACTAAATAAATATCAAATCAGTTCTTTAATTATGTCGCCAGAAATTGTAGAAATCTTAACAGAAGAAGAATTCCGCCGCACCCTCACGCGCATGGCATCGCAGATCATCGAAAAAGTTAGAGACCTCTCAAAACTCGTCCTACTTGGCATTTACACACGCGGTGTCCCCCTCGCACACCTGCTGGCACACCAAATACAAACCCTCGAACAAATAGAAGTCTCCGTCGGCGCTTTGGATATCACATTTTACCGTGATGATCTCGACCAAATAGGTATGAGAACACCGGCAAAAAGCGAGATCCCCTTTGACTTGGCCGGCAAAACCGTAGTATTAGTTGATGATGTCATATACAAAGGTCGAACTGTCCGCGCTGCCCTCAACGCCGTCCACGAATACGGAAGACCCGAAGCCATTTATTTAGCCGTCCTGGTTGATCGTGGACACCGAGAATTACCCATTCACCCAGACTTCACCGGCAAAAAACTTCCCACCGCCAAAGAAGAACAAGTCAAAGTTTTTTTACAAGAACTAGATGGACGCGACGCTGTACAATTAATTCGGGCTAATTAGTCATTTGTCATTAGTCATTTGTCATTGGTAAAACAACAAAAGACAAAGGGCTTTTGACAAATGATAAAGGACTTTTGACAAAGGACAAATGACAAATATCATTCCCCCAGAAACCCAAAACCGCAAAGCAGAACACCTGCGAATTTGCATCGAAGAAAACGTACAATTTCAAGACATCACCACCGGCCTTGAAAAGTACCGTTTTACTCACACTTGCTTACCCGAAATTAACCGCAGCGAAATTCACATTAGCACTCAATTTTTTAACAAAAAACTCAACGCACCCCTGCTCATTTCTTCAATGACCGGCGGTACCGACTACGCCAAAACTATTAACTACAGACTCGCCGAAGTCGCCCAACATTATAAAATTGCAATGGGTGTAGGTTCCCAGCGCGTCGCCGTCGAAAACCCCGATGTGGAAAATACCTTTGATGTCCGAAAAGTTGCCCCCGATATATTGCTTTTTGCTAACCTTGGCGCAGTGCAACTTAATTACACTTATGGTATCGAAGAATGCCGCCGGGTAGTTGATAGCCTCCAAGCAGATGCCTTAATTTTGCATATTAATCCCCTTCAAGAATGCGTCCAAACCAACGGCGACACAAATTTTCGGGGATTGCTTGACAAAATCAGCAAAATATGCAGTGTGCTTGAGGTGCCGGTGATCGCCAAAGAAGTCGGAAACGGCATCTCCCCCGCAATGGCCCAAAAACTGATAGAAGCAGGAGTTAGCGCCATCGACGTTGCCGGTGCCGGGGGAACATCCTGGGCCAAAGTTGAAGGGGAACGGGCCAAAGATAGCAAACAACAGCGCCTCGGACAAACCTTTACCGACTGGGGAATTCCCACCGCCGAATGTATAACCGGCATCCGAACACATCACCCAAATATCCCTCTGATAGCCTCTGGCGGCCTTAAAAACGGCTTAGACGTCGCCAAATGTATAGCATTAGGTGCAGACTTGGCCGGTTTGGCATGGGCCTTTTTGCAAGCCGCCGCCGAATCACCGGAAGCCTTACACAGTCTGACAGAGATACTTTTTGCAGAAATTACAACAGTATTATTTTGCACCGGCACTCTCAATCTTGAAGAGTTTAAACACGCAAATGCTCTACAGCGAGTAGGATAGAAGGTAATGGGTAATGGTGTATGGGTGAGGAGTTATTTTTGCGTCGTTTTGGGAATATTTAACCGCAGATAAACGCAGATGAACGCAGATTATTGATTGGAAAGGATAAATAGTTACCTTACCAATTATCGGTTTTTGATTACTAATCACATAGAATGGAAACTCATGCGAGATTTTCTTAAATATACTTTTGCTAGTTTACTTGGCAACCTTCTGGGATTGGTGTTAATTTCTAGTTTTGGAATTGGCGGCTTAATTTTTCTCGCTATCAGCGCCGCTAACCGCGAAGAACCAGGCCCAAGAGTTGAAAATAAATCGATTTTAGTGTTTGATTTATCGCTGAATATTACTGATAGCCGGCCCAACTCCAGCACCGGCGAAGCCCTTCAGGAAGCACTCTCTGATGAAAACAGCGACTCCCTGACATTGCGAAGCGTTTTAGACAGCATAGATCGTGCCACCAAAGACAACCGAATTACCGGCATATTTTTACAAGGAACCACCACCGGCAACGCCAATGGTTTAGCCACATTGCGAGAAGTCAGAGAAGCCTTAGAACGGTTTAGAAATAGCGGTAAACCGATCTATGCTTATGATGAAGACTGGTCAGAAGGAGAATATTATCTTGCCTCCGTTGCCAACACAATTTACGTCAACCCCCTTGGCGCTTTAGAAATCAATGGATTTAGCACCCAAACCACATTTTTTGCCGGTGCCTTAGAAAAATTTGGTGTTGGTGTACAAGTCGTGCGCGTCGGCAAATATAAATCAGCCGTCGAACCCTTTGAACGCACCCAAATGAGTCCAGAAAACAGACAACAAACCCAAAAACTTTTAAACGATCTTTGGGGAGAATATCGCGCCACCGTCGGCAAATCTCGGCAACTCACGCCGCAACAAGTCCAGCAAATTGCAGATAGCCAAGGCGTCTTTATGCCAAAAGATGCCCAAAAGCGCAAACTTGTTGATAAAGTCGCCTACTTTGATGAAGTTACCAGCGAACTTAAAAAAATCAGCGGCAAAGAAGACGACGACCAAAATTTCCGCCAAATTCCCATCACTACCTACGCCAAAGTTGGTGAAAATCAACGAATTTCTGCCGGCAGTTCTAACCGCATCGCCGTAATTTATGCGGAAGGCGAAATCGTTGATGGGCAAGGCACTGGGCGCTCTGTGGGCGGCGACAGGCTCTCCAAACAATTGCGCCGGTTACGATTAGATAAAAATATCAAAGCCGTTGTCTTGCGCGTCAACAGCCCAGGGGGAAGCGCCACCGCATCAGAAGTCATTCTCCGAGAAGTAAAACTCACCCGCAAAGTTAAGCCGGTTGTCGTTTCAATGGGAAATCTTGCCGCCTCTGGCGGATATTGGATCTCCACCGATGCTAACCAAATTTTTGCCGAACCCAATACAATTACCGGCAGTATTGGTGTTTTTGGATTATTGCCTAATATTCAAAAAATTGCCAATAATAACGGCATTAATTGGGATGTGGTAAAAACGGGCCGGTATGCAGACGCTCAAAGCAGCATTCGTCCCAAAACCGAACAAGAACTTGCCCTTTATCGCAAAGTCGTTCAAGAAATTTATGAGCAATTTCTCACCAAAGTAGCCGAATCTCGAAACCTCTCCAAACAAAGCGTCGCTCAAATTGCCCAAGGTCGAGTTTGGTCAGGTTTAGAAGCCAAAAAAATCGGTTTAGTTGATCAAATTGGCGGCATCCAAGATGCCATCGCCGAAGCCGCAAAAATTGCTAAATTGGAAAAATGGGAAATTGACGAATATCCCAAAACCCGAAGTTTAGAAGAGCGAATTCTTGAAAAATTCATCGGAGTAAAAACAACTCCCCCAAACCCTCCAGACATGATTACTGCCGAGTGGCAAAAATTCCAAAAAGAGTTAGAAATTATCAGCAATTTAAACGATCCTAAAGGCATTTATGCCCGTTTACCGTTTAATTTTCGCGTTGAATAAACGTAGAGGCTTCCCCCCTCTAGCGCAGGCGTCCCCAGTGGCGCAGGCGTCTCGCCTGCGATTATTGTGCCAAAAGCAGGCGGGACGCCTGCACCACTGGTGATTGCTGTGATTGCTGCGATTGCCCGCCCCACACTAATAACTAATGACCACTAACTCGATACGCACACCGGCGATCACCCTGCATAATATGTTCCACTCGTTCCACAGAAACCGCCGGCCCCAACAAAGTTTTAAAAACCTCCAACTCAGACCGGCATAACAAATTACAATTTTTGGCCGCAGAAGAAATCGGACAATGATTTTCTACCAAAAGCACACTACGATCCGACAATTCAATCATCTCCGCCATATAGCCTTCTTGATTGCGAAACTGCGCCAACAAAGCCACTTTTTCCCGCCAATTTCCACTTTTTCCTAACGTTTCTAACCGCAAAGAATAATTTTGAATTTGCCTTAAAGTTCTTTCAGCCAGCAACTTTTCCAACCCCGACTCACCAAAAAGTACCTCCACACCTCGCAACAAATCCACCATCAAATCGCCATGAGAATCGGGGAAAAAATGCCGGCATTCCTCCGTTAATTGCCATAACTTCACCGGCCGGCCTTGCGGACGCCTCTCCTCCTCATAAGTCACCCAATGCTCAGCCTGTAACACCTGTAAATGTTGACGTACAGCCATAGGTGTCACCTGTAAATGTTCCGCCAGCGCCGTCGCTGTTTGGGCTCCTTGCATTTTCAATAGGCGTAAAATTTGACTTTTTGCTTTTTGCTTATCGTCCATAGTTTTTTTTAAAATTAACCAACTTTCTTTAAACATAGCTTGCCCGAAAAACTTTTAAAAGTATCATTTATAACGACTGGTGATTAAGGATAGGCAAGAAATGAGGTTTAAAAAAAGCCGGCTTCTTCAAAAAACCGGCCTCTACTCCCCTAAAATCGATAATTTCGATCCTTCACCCACAAACTCACCGGCACCGCATGACCGTTTTTATCCACCTTCACCTCCACAACAAAAGGCTGTTTCTGCCGGTTTTGTCCGCCTTGACTTGTGGCTTGATTAATATCATCATTAATCTGCTCACGTTGGTCTTCAGGCATATAATAACTCTCTAACCCATACTCTGTTTGCCATCCCAGATGTTTACCCCGAATTGCAATTTGATTTGCCGGCAAATTTTGCGGCAATTTCTCACTCACCCGCACCGGCTTCCAAGCAAGCGGTAAACCCGACGTTTTTTGCGTTTTTGGTTGTTCCAAAATTACATAAAAAACCGTCCCCGTAGTCACATATTTCTCTGGCTTGCAAGTATTTTTGGCCGGCGGTTTAGGGGCCGGTGGACAAGTGATCATCGTCCCCGGTAAATCATACCAACCAGGCAAAACTTTCAAAGTATTTTGTTGAGAAATATCATAACTAAGCGTTTGATAATACCCCCGCAACAAATCATAAGGATCAACCGGCATCGTTTGCAAAACCACCGTTTTTCCCGTCATAAACGTATAAGCAGACTGCGCCGGCACCGCCGCAATCAAAATCGTTTGCAACACCAAAGGAACCCATAAGCGCCAACTTTTTAAAGCTTCCCTTGGAGCTTCCCAACTAATGGCCGGTTCAGCTATCGGCTTTTCTTCAACTAAATTTTGAGGATTTTCCACATTTTCAGTCATTGACTTTTCTCCTTTTTCAAAAAAAACATTCGTTCTTAAACTTTCCCTTTCTGTTCAGAAGGCATCAAGTGATGCGAATAACGCTCAAACCACAAACCGGCAACAATCACCCCAACCCCACACAAAAAGAACACAAAAGCCTTAAACAACAAACCAGTATCATATTCCAACATTCGGCTGAGAATTTGTAAACTCAAAACCCCCAAACCACCCCAAAAACTGCGTCGATTGCCAATAGCCAAACCTTCTCGAATCAAGCCGGTACCAAGCAAAAACAACAAAACATTATAAAGAAAAATCGCCAAAATTCCAATCGGAAAAACATTAAAATGCCACACCGGCACCAAAGTTGCAATCGCAATCAAACAAGCCACCACATTTGTTGTTAAATCCACCACTTGACGTTTAGGAGATTTGCGTTGCCGGCGGCTTAAATGTAACCATTCATAAATTGTTAAACCTGCCAATAAAACCACCGAAACAAAAGGAGTCCAGCCCAAAACTGACTCAGCACTATTATTAATGCCATCCGTCGTATAATTCCACCATTTAAACGAACCAAAATAAAACAAAACAGCCAAGAAAAACAACGCCAAATTACGGGCAAGTGGTTGAAACAAACGACTGTGAATATTCGGCCACATCACATCATCATACCCCCACAACAGAGCCGGTGGAAGCGCACAAACCGAGACAATAAAAATCCATTCCGGTATATTTATCGAAGCACTAGCCAAAATCGTAATAATCAGCGAATTAACAACCCCAATAGCAGCCAAGAAAAAAATAGCCCGTGAGCGACACCAATAAGCCAAAGGAACAAACGCCAAGCCAGCAAAAATTGGCATATAATCCAGCAAGAGTTTTAAATAGCTAAACTCTTCTTTTGAACTCCAATCACCCACACCCAAAAGATAGCCAAAACCAATTAAAAGAATCGATAAAACCCCCAAAGAAGTTAAGCGCAAACTATAAGCCATTGCCAAAACACCCAACCCCCAAACCAGGTATAAGCCATAAGGAGAGCCGGTGATATGGAACATTTGCGCCATCAGCCCCATATTTGCGCCTAAAATAATCGCCCCTAACAGCAACAAACCGTGACCCAATCTTTGTTTCCAACCGCTTCTTGTCGGGTATATTTTGCCGTTTTTTACCCCATCTTTTCCACCCAAAAACTCAGAAGATTTTGCAGGAGTGCGCCATAAATAAAAACCGGCAGCATTCACCCCAATAAATAAACTTAACAACAAAACTACCCGAAATTCCCGTGACCACGCCTGCCAATTTGCCGCCACAAACGTAATCACCGCCAAACCAACCAAAACCCCACCCAAGCCAATAAAAATCGCAATAAAACGATTTTGCGCCGAAGTTTCCAAAGCATCAAACTGATAGCGTTGAGATAATTGACGAAACAAATCTTCATCAATCACACCCTCAGCCTTCCATAACTTCGCCTCATGGCGTAGCTGGTGGCGAAACTTGTCTGAAGCCATATTATTACCCTCAACGTTTCTGCAAACACAGCAATTTCATTTCATTTATAACCTCTCACATAATTTGTTGCCAGAGCAAAAACCTATGACACCCTGTCGGTTGTCACATAAACTTAATATTCCCCCTTTTAAAATTCCCATCAAAACAGTAGACAACCCACCGACTGCCACAATCAACCAAACTAAACCTAATTATAAATAAGTAACCTATCTGTGGGGCCGGCATCACCGCTGCTTTACAGAGAGGTTAAAAAAATCAAACCTCTTCCCCAAATCCCAAAAAAACCTACTATAAATCATATATTTTATAATTCACCTCCTAAACCATTAAACCAGAAAAAACCCATTACTTCCCTTCATATTGCACCCGATAAATCCGGTTATTTCCCTCATCCGTAAAAAGCAAACTTCCATCAGGTAAAACCAACAAACCTACAGGCCGGCCCCAAGTTTTCGGCCCCTGCGGGTCTACCAAAAACCCAGTTACAAAATCCTCATAAAAACCCAAAGGTCGGCCTTGATTATTAAACGGAATAAACACAATTTTATACCCCGTGCCGGTGTTGCGATTCCAACTGCCACGAAACGCCACAAAAGCACCATTTTTGTACTTTTCAGGAAACGTTTTTCCATCATAAAACTGTAAACCCAAAGCCGCCGAATGAGCTTGAAACAAAACATCAGGAGTTTTAGTTTTTGCCACTAAATCAGGACGCTCACTTTTACCATCACGCATCCGTCGGGGGTCAAGATTTTTAGGAGACAAATAAGCATAAGGCCAGCCATAAAACTCACCCTGTTGAATTCGGGTAAAATAATCAGGAACCAAATCATCCCCCAAACCATCCCGCTCATTTACACTCGTATAAAGTTCCCCAGTTTTTGGGTGAAAATCCAACCCCACAGGATTCCGTAAACCAGAAGCAAAAACTTGATTTCCCCCCCCATCCAAACTCATCACCGAAACCGCCGCACGCGGTGGCAATTCTTCCTCAACATTACTTTCCGAACCAACCGAAACATAAAGCTTCTTACCATCAGGAGAAACCACCACATTTCGCGTCCAGTGTTGATTATAACCCCGTCCCGGTAAATCAGCAATTTTTTCTCCCTTTCCTGTTATTTTATCCTCACCGGCCTTATAAGGAAACCTCCGCACCTCCCCCGTATTGCCAACAAAAAAATATCCCCCAGCAAAAGCCATCCCCAAAGGTAAATCTAAATTATTTTCTCTCGAAGCAAACACCTCCCTAAAATCCGCCACCCCATCACCATTTGTATCTCGCAACAACCGAATTTGATTATCCGGAGTTTCCGTCACCAAAACATCCCCCGTCGGCGTTAAACCTAACCACCGAGGTTTATTCAAATTTTCCGCAAAAACATTAACCGTAAACCCCTGTGGAACCTGTAAAACAGCATTAGCAGGCACCGGCACAACCTGCGGAGATTTAGAAGCACTATTTGTCGCAAAAGGTTGAGGCAAACTCTCCAAACTCACCTCAATCCTTTCAGGCGAAAAAGGCTGAACTTTAACAAACTGATTAGCCGCCATCACCGTTGCAGTTGACTTATCTTCAACTTGATTTTGCTCAACGTTATTGTTACAACCAAAACCCCCTAATAGAACCAAAAAACTCAACCAAAAAAATATTATCCTCATAACTCCTCCTAAAAAACTTGCCAAGCCAAAAAAACCACTTTTCCCGAAAAAGCAGACAAACCATCTGCGTTCATCTGCGTTCATCTGCGGTTAAAAAACTCTTTTCCCATCTTAAAGACCAAAAAGCCCAAAAAAATCCTTTATAAATTGAATTACCAAGCCCTGGGCCTTCCCCCGCACAGCCGGCAGCAACAAAAAAAAGCTTATATTACCCATCATAACCCATAGCCCTTGAAACCCCCGTAAAAATATGATAAAACACCCATAACCAAAACAAAAATCCCCCATGAACAGCCAACAAATAACCATAAAAAGCGCAGATAGCGGAAACTTCAGCGCCTACCTCGCCACCCCCACAACCAGCAAAAAAGCCGGTTTGATCCTCATTCAAGAAATCTTTGGAATCAACGCCACAATGAGACAACTCGCCGACAGCTACGCAGAAGCCGGCTACCTGACAATAGTCCCAGATTTATTTTGGCGTATAGAACCCAACATTGAACTCAGCGACCAAAACGAAAACCACTGGCAAAAAGCTTTTGAACTTTACAACAAATTCGACGAAAACAAAGGCATAGAAGACCTAATAGCCACCCTCAACACCCTCAAACAACAGCTAGAAAACAACACCGGCAAAATCGCCAGCGTCGGATATTGTCTAGGCGGAAAACTCGCCTATCTCATGGCAACACGCTCCCAAGCAGACTGTAACGTAAGCTATTACGGAGTAGCAATAGAAAACAACCTCAACGAAAGTCAAAACATCAAAAAACCCCTCCTCCTCCACCTAGCCGGTAACGACGAATACGTTTCTAGCCAAGCACAAACCCAAATCAGCAGCCACCTCAAAAACAACCCCCTGATCACCCTCCACAGCTATCCCAACCTCTCACACGGTTTTGCACGAGTCGGAGGCACTACCTACAACCCCGAAGCCGCAGAACAAGCCAATCAGAGAACCCAAGCCTTTTTGCAAAAACACTTAAACTAAACCGGCAACAGTACCCAATCCTATCCCAATCCCAAAAAATTGATTTGATCCCATCCAAACAACCCCCACAAGGCGCAAAACCAAGCCAGCGAGGCATTTGCGCGATATATTTTTAACCAAAAAAATCTTAAAATCCCCACAGCAGCAAAAACATGACCATCCCATTAAAAGCTGGCACAGTCTTACAAAACGGCAAATACACCATAGACGCAATATTAGGCACCGGCATCATCCTCACCTGCGAAGCCACACAAACCGACTTAAACTTACCCGTCATCATCAAAACCCTCAATATCTCCTCCCATCGCAGTGACTTTGACCGGCTGCAAACCCAATTTCAATCCCTCAGCCAAAAACTACGACAATGCCAACATCCCAACGTTGTCAAAGTTTTAGACAATTTTTCCGAAAACGGCCAAATTTATAGCGTCATGGAATATATACGCGGTCAAACCCTACAAGAACTCCTAGACACCGGCCTAGAAATTTCCCCCACACTAGCCCTAGACTATATCCGCCAAATCGGAAACGCACTCACAGAACTGCACCACCAAAGCATCCTCCACCGCAACATCAAACCCCAAAACATCAAAAAACGCCAAGGCAGCAACACCGTCATCCTCATAGACTTTGGCATTCTCGATTACCTCCGACAAGCAGAAGGCCATCAACTCATCCCCAAAACAGACACCAACGATGAAAAAACACTCTTTGGCGGATATGCACCCATCGAACAATACCTTCCCCACACCGAACTGACAACCAAAAGCGATATCTATTCCCTCAGCGGCACATTGTATTGCCTGCTCACCGGTTCGGCACCCCTAGCAGCCCCCCTCCGCGAACGCATCACCTCCCCAAAAGCAATCCGAACATTTCCCACAGAAGAACCCTCACCCCCTCCCCTGCGTGAAATCGTCCAATCAGCAAACGCCCTGGGAGTCAAAAGTGCCGGCACCCTGAGAACCTATAAAAATGCCAAACGACTTATCCAACGTCAAAGCCGGATCGAAGAATGGTTACAGAGATGGAATGAATTCCCCTCTAACCTTGACCCCAGCCTGGAAGTAGCCCTAAAACGAGGTTTAGAAATAGACGACCTCAACCGGCCCGCCAGCATCGAAGCCTGGTTAGCCCTATTGCCGCAAACTGAACAAGAAAAGCAAACACCGGCCATCACCATTGAAGTACCCCACTCCAACGAAACAACCAACCCCAACCCACTTACCCCACTTCTTTTTGGATGGCTTAAATCTCCAACCAAACGAGCCTTTGCCCTTACCGCTGTCATTGCCGGTTTTTTTGGCATCAGTTTGGGGTTATCCCTCCGCGTTGGTTTAGTCGGCCAAATTAGTGTAGAAATTTTCGACGTCGAACAATCTTTTCCTCCCCTCGAAGATTGGCCAAGCAGCGAGCCGGTGGAAGTTTATGGAGACTTCGAGACATCCCCAGAGGAAGACTTGCCAACCCAAACAGAACAAGACTTAGAAACTGTTAGAGGAGCGGACTTAGAGACTAATCAATAACCAATCCCCAGTCGTCTCTCTTCCTCTTTACAGGGATCGGGCCTTTCGCCTCTCCAAAGGCCAATCACCCATGACAAATCACAAATGACAAACGACAAAGGACTTTTCAAGCAATCACCGTTGAAACATCGCGTTATAATTCTTTACGGATAGGCGCAATAATTATCTATGAATAATAATTCTTCCGTTCACGCTTTTTTTGTCGGCAGAGCAATCGCTCAGGCTCTTTACCAACAACTCGAACAAAACTTAACCACCGCCCTCAGCGAACTCGGCAAATTTGATGCCGAACAGCGCGAACGTTTGCGCGATTTCGCCACCACTGTTATGCAGCGGGCTGACATGGAAACGCAAAACACCCCCGTTTCCACACCATCCTCTGCCTATTCCCGTACCTCTGCCCCCAACTCAGACCTCCAAGCCACCATTGACGAACTGCGGGCCGAAATTGCCGAAATGCGCGTTCAACTCCAGCGCTACCGCAGCACCCGCATTAGTTAATTGCTCAGCGTCCTTAAACTCTGAACGCTTAACACAACTCGTTTAAAAAGTCAAGTCCCACCAACATTTAGGAAATCTCGTGTCTGCTCTACCTGATGAACCTGCGACCAGCAAGCGTAATTCCGCCGGCCATAACGAGCCGGCGGATCACGCCCTAGGCGACGCAAAGCGAACAGCCGTTGTAAAACCAGGCAGTGTAGCGCTCGCCTCCCCCTCCCGAAACGAACAAATCGGCGGTTTATTGAAATCGAAAGACAAGGCATACCGCTGGAGTCGGGAAAATTACTCGCACAAACGGCGTTTTATCGAGATATGGGCCTTTGTATTAACCTTGATGGCCAGCGTGTGGTGGGACGGCAAAGCCTGGACTTATCCAGGGGGAATGACGGAAGCCAAAAAACAAGCCCGCCGGCGCAGACAAGCAATTTGGATTCGAGAAACTTTTTTAGAATTAGGGCCAACTTTTATTAAACTTGGTCAATTGTTCTCAACTCGCGCTGATATTATCCCCGTCGAGTATGTAGAAGAATTAACAAAATTGCAAGATAAAGTACCGGCTTTTAACTATGAAATTGCTAGGCGGATTATTGAGCAAGATTTAACAAAGCCGGTTAATGAATTATTTGCCAGTTTTGATCCTGTTCCTCTAGCAGCCGCTTCTTTAGGTCAAGTTCACAAAGCTGAACTCCACACCGGCGAAACAGTTGTGGTGAAAGTACAGCGCCCCGGTTTGCGGCGATTATTTAATATCGATTTAGATATAGCAAAAGGTATCGCTCGTTATTTCCAAAACCATCCCCGATGGGGCAAAGGGCGCGATTGGATGGGCATCTATGACGAGTGTTGCAAAATTCTTTATGAGGAAATAGACTACCTCAATGAAGGCCGCAATGCTGATACGTTTCGTCGCAATTTTCGCCCCTATGATTGGGTGAAAGTACCAAGGGTTTATTGGCGTTATGCTTCGGCGCGGGTTTTAACTTTGGAATATGTACCAGGGATTAAAATTAGCCATTATGAAGCTTTGGAAGCGGCGGGACTTGACCGCAAACACTTGGCAAAATTAGGTGCAACGGCTTATTTACAACAATTGCTCAATGATGGCTTTTTCCACGCAGACCCCCACCCTGGAAATATTGCCGTCAGTGCGGAAGGATCGCTGATTTTTTATGATTTTGGCATGATGGGTAGAGTCAGAAATGATGTCCGCGAAAAGTTGATGCAGTTGTTTTTTGGCGTTGCTCAAAAAGATGGCGACCGTGTGGTGGCGACTTTGGTTGAGTTGGGCGCCTTGTCAGCAATGGATGATATGGGGCCGGTGCGCCGGTCTGTGCAATTCATGCTCGACAATTTTATGGATCAGCCCTTTGAAAATCAATCGGTAGCCTCGATTACCGATGATTTGTACGAAATTGCCCATGACCAACCGTTTCGATTCCCAGCCACGTTTACGTTCGTGATGAGAGCTTTTTCAACCCTCGAAGGCGTAGGCAAGGGCCTTGATCCGGATTTTAATTTTATGGAGGTTGCAAAGCCTTTTGCAATGGAAATTATGACAGATGGCAATTCTTTTGATGGCAACGGTTTTCTGGGTGAGTTGGGCCGGCAAGCAGTTCAAGTCAGCAGTACGGCTTTGAGTCTCCCCCGCCGCATTGAAGATACGATTGAAAAGTTGGAACGGGGCGACATTCGCGTTCGCGTTCGTTCAACGGAAACTGACCGAGCTATCCGCCGGCTCAGTAATATGCAATTAGGTACAAATTATGCTCTCCTCGCCACTGGTTTCACTTTGTCGGCTACGATTTTATTAGTGAGTAACTATGCTTGGCTAGCAATCCCTGTGGCCGGTGTGTCAGGACTCCTGCTCCTGGCGTTTTTCCGCCTGTTAATGCGCGTTGACAGATCGGATCGGTTTTGAGAATCTATAATAATCTCTTGGTTGCTGCTTTGCTAAGCACGCTCAGGTAAAAAAGGGAAAATTTGCTGAGTTTTAATGCCTTTTTCCCTATTCCCCCACCGCCCTACAGCATTTAAAAAACGAGTTTGTTACATGAAACGTTATTCTGTCGGTCTGACTGACCAGGGACTCATTCGATCTGTTAACCAGGACTCCTACTACATTGATCCCAAGGGACGCTTTTTTATTGTCGCCGATGGCATGGGAGGTCATGCCGGAGGTCAAGAAGCCAGCCAAATTGCTACCTCTGTGATGCAGGCTTATTTGTCAGACCATTGGGAGTCGGCTTCTTCTCCTATTGAACTGCTCGAAGGCGCTTTTTTTAAGGCCAATCAGGCTATCCTTGATGATCAGCGCACTCACCCTGAACGTTCGGATATGGGAACAACGGCGGTGGTGTTGATTTTTTGGGAAGATCAAGCTGACAACTCTAGTTTAAGTTGGGTGGCTCATGTTGGTGATTCTCGGATCTACCGGCTGCGCGGTTCTAAGTTAGAGCAGGTGACTGAGGATCATACTTGGATTGCTAGGGCTATGAAAGCTGGCCATCTCTCTGTTGAGCAAGCTCGCTCTCACCCTTGGCGTCATGTTTTGTCTCAATGTTTGGGCCGGCAGGATCTTCAAGAAGTCGAAATTCGTTCTCTGGAAGTTAACCCCGGCGACCGCTGGTTACTTTGCACCGATGGCCTCACAGAGGAGTTATCGGACAGTATGATTTTGTCTCATCTTAAGTCGATTCGCGCTTGTGACCAAGCTGCTAAAAATCTAGTTAATGCGGCTAAGGATAAGGGCGGACGCGATAATATTACGGTGGTAATTGTGGCCTCGGAAACTCGCCCTACGGGTGAAGATTAAGGTTTTTTGTCAAAGGTCATGGCTCAAACCTCCTTTTTCCGTTGTCTTTTGTCCCTTTTCTCCCTCTTGGGGTGTTTTTATTCCTTTTGATTGATTAGCCAGCTAACCTAAAATCCGTTGGAAAACTTCTTTTATAAGAAGCCAATCGGTAAGCTTTTTACTAAAAACCTGCTACATTTTAAAGCTATCAATCCTTGCGGTGCATAGGTTATAAAGTTTATATTCGCTTCGTTTTTAAAGTAATTTATTAAACAACCTCTTCATTAAATCTGAGCCAGGCTTCAGCAAATATTTATCGCTGGCCAGAATTTTTGTTCTCTCTGAGCATTTTTACTTAATACAATTTGATACAACCGTACTACCGGAGTTATAAAACCGGTGGAACGACTACACCTTATCACCCGTCAAATTCCCCATTCAGAAGGATGTGCGTTTTGTCAAATGTTTGTTATCTTTTTTAACATAAGAGAACAAACAAACGGAAAGGGCTTGTCCTGATAACGTTTGGACAACTCTGAAACAAGCGTGATAATTCTGTCTTATCCACTGCTGAACTTTAGATCAGCCTAAATTTTCTTAAATACGAGGACGTTATGAGCAACAACATCAATCTCAGCTTAGAGCAACAATTCAGCATCCGCGCTTTTGCCACCCAAGTCCAAGAAATGAACCAGCAACAAGCCCAAGACTTTTTAGTGAAACTCTATGAACAAATGATGATTCGAGAAGCCACTTACCAGCATCTTCTCAAACATCAGTGGGGTTTAGAGCAGGCTACAGGTCTTGAGTAGAAGCTGCCCTCCAAGTGGGCGACCTCCATCTCGTGCTGAGTTCCACGCCTGGAAAAAAGCAAGGGGTGCCGGGGCGTCACTTTAAATACATTCCGCTGTTGGTTTGATTAATTGCAATTTTATCGTTTTGGCGCTGTTGGGGCGAAAGCCACCAGTGATATCTATTGGCTTTTGGAATTGATTAATTTTTATAAGAGGCTTAGGAGCTAATGCTCTCGAAGCCAATGAGTGCGGATGATAGGACTTGAACCTACACTCCTTACGGAACCAGAACCTAAATCTGGCGCGTCTGCCAATTTCGCCACATCCGCAGGCATACCATCATTTATAATAGCACGGCTTTTGATAAACCGGCAACTTTTGGTAGCCAAATTGGAAAATTTTTTTTGCCTGTCGGCTTTCCAGTTAAGGTGTGGAAGCAAAAGGCCGGATCAGCAAAGTCATTTTCTCCATCCCTACTACCAACACCGGCTCGCCTGGTGAGAAAATTATGTGACAGCTAGGGGGGTATAGGCTCGCCGGCCAATATTTTCCAATACATTTTACTCTACCTCGTTTCCCAGGGGCAATTTCCTGCTCAACAATAGCGGGGATTGTTTCGGAGAATAGCTTAATTTTTGCAGAGTCAAGCAAATGTGGCATGGTTTTTTTAGATTTTCGTTGTCGGGAAAAGTTCAAAACACAATCAACCCCCACCCCCTATTTTGGGAGACTTTTGCGCGCAAGTTTTCTCAACAGAATGACTGCTGACTTGCTTTTATGTAATTGGGAAAAGATTGATTAAATTATGCAGATGCACTCGAAAAAATCTGCTATTTCGGTTTGAGGCGTTGTTGAATTCTAATTTGAGCAAACAAGTTTTGTGTTGCTACTCGTGCTGTGTTGATGGTAATGTAAAACCTAGGGACAGACGGTTCCATTCGGGCAAGTAGGTTGACTTGGTGGGGTATTTTCGGCGTTTTTCACCGCAACTTCTATTACATTTGGGGGGAGTTGAAGAGGAGTTGAGGAGGCTGAGACGGCGGTTTTATAGTTGGTAGAAATAAGAGAAACAGTTAAAACAATTGGGAAGATGGCATCTCTGACTGACATGGCTAGAAAACTCCGCTGATCAAGGTTATAGAGGAAAGTTAATTTGCAGAATTTGCCTTAGCATAAGAGAATTTATTTTTATGCTTGAAAAGGCGTTTTCCGTTGTTTGCTTTCTTACTAATTTGTTGGAGTCATCAGCGAGAAATTATGCAGAGTAGCAGTTAAATTTTTTGTGGAGTTTGCCGGTGTGCTTTGCGCCGGTTTAGTTTTGAGGAAAAAATTAGGTTTTTTTGCAGTCTTAAGAGTGGGATGCCATAGGTGAACCTAGTCCAGATCAAGATTAATGGTTTTTGCACCGGCCTCTGCTTTTTGGAGATGGGGCTATATTTGGTTGAAATCACAAATAAAAGAATTGTGCGAAAAGTTAAATTTTTGTATTAATCGCGTAAACGTCGACTACAAGAGAGAAAATCAAATATACAAAACAGATAAATTTCTGGAAGAGGCTTTACTTAACAAAGTTTGTGGGTGGTGTGGTGGAGGGTAGCCGACAAAGGTTGAGTTGTTGAATTTTTTATTGTTGTGGCTGGTGGCTTGTCGGGGGTATTAGAGATGGAGGTTTTAGCTGGGGGTAAGATTGATGGTTTTTGCACCGGCCTCTGCTTTTTGGAGGGTTTTTATATTCGTTGTGAGCGAATAAGTGTAATTTTTGTGTGAAAAATTAAAGTTTTGTATTAAGCGCGTAAACGCATACTTGCTTTACATTAGAAGCTTATACTAAACAGATAATTTTCCAGAGAGGATTAAATTACAAAGTTTGTGTAATCTAGGATAGCGGATAAGGCATGAGGGATGAGGGATGAGGTATTAATTTCTTTGGCGCTCATAGGTAGCTTCCATCGTGCTACTTAAATAATGACCGGCCATGATACCACTCGAATGAAAATATTTATTATTATCAACTCGGTGGAGTACCTCAAAACCGCTGCGGCGTTCCTTGTCTCCCAATACCCAATAGCGTTGAACAATGGTTTGGGGGGCTATCCAGCCTTCGCCTTCCACTTTTCCCAGTTCGCTGTGTTGGAGGACAAAAGTGTAAAGTCGTTCCTCTTCGTCGAGATGTCCGCGATACTGAAACGTAATTTCCTCGCGTTCACTGCCGGGAAAAACCAGCTTTGTCACCATTGTAAACCAGTTATCTTGGTTCCAAGCGACCAAAGTTTTGCCTTTGACAGGGATAGGCATTGCATTACGTTCTAGCCAGGTTCCTTCTAGTGTCCAGCGACCAGGTTCTATTAAAAATGTATGACTCATTGGATGTTAGAGTTTAGAGTTTAGAGCTTAGATTTTAGGTTTTAGATAGATTCAACAAAGGCAGGTAGGGTTTCGGAAATATTGATGATGGCGTGGGGAGGCTGGATGAGTTGGATCGTTTTTGTCAACAGGGGATCACTTGCACGTTGACTTTATTCGCTACCAAAATGAATCTCGCCTAAAAGCACCGATTTTTTTGCGCCGGTGACTTGAGGTAAGTTTCCCACAATTCCTTGATTTCGCCAATAAGCAAGAACAGCAAACGCTATGGCTTCTTTAAAATCTGCGTTTAAACCTACCTCATCTGTAGTCAAGACCGGCACCACTTTTAAATGGTATTCCAGTCTGGATTTCAAGTAAAGGTTACGCGAACCTCCCCCACAGAGCAAGACTTGTTCTGGCATTTGGGGTAAAAAGGTTTGGTAGCTATGGGCAATGGAAATGGCGGTAAGTTCGCTGAGGGTGGCGAGGATGTCTGCGGGGGTGAGGTGATAAGTTTTGGCTTGTTCTAGGCATTGCTGGAAATATTGGGGGCTAAATAATTCTCTGCCGGTTGATTTTGGCGGCGGTTGGTGGAAAAAGGAATGCTGCATCCATTTTTGGATTAATTCCTGGCAGGGTTTGCCGGTGCTTGCCCATTGGCCGTTTTTGTCGTAGGTTTGTTTTGAGTTGCTGAAATGTTGTACGGCTAAGTCGATTAAGACGTTTCCAGGGCCGGTGTCCCATCCTAAAATTTTTGTTTCCCAGGTTTGGTTGTCTTTTGTTTGCGCCGGCAGGTAGGTTGTGTTTCCTATTCCACCCAGGTTTTGTACACACCGGCTTTTGGTAGGATGGCTGAGTAGGTAAGCGTCTACGCGGGGAACTAAGGGGGCACCTTGTCCACCGGCATTAATATCGGCGGAACGAAAGTTACTGATGGTGGTAATTTTTGTTAGGGTGGCGATCTGGCTGCCTCTTCCGAGTTGCAGGCTGTATCCGAGTTGTTCTTTTTCGGGGGGCCGGTGATAGACGGTTTGGCCGTGTGAGCCGATTAATTCGGGTTTCGGGTGGCCGGTGTTTATTTGGATGGCTGCTTTGGCAAATTCTTGGGCGATGTCGTCATCAAGGCTGGCTAGTTCGGCTAAGCTGATTACAGAGCCGCTGCATAAGTCTAGGATTCTCTGTCTGAGGGTTTCTGGGTAGGGATAGGTGTTCGCTTGTAGGAGTTCTATTTTGAGAGCCGCTTGGCTGCCGGTGATTTCTACCAGGGCTGCATCAATTCCGTCTATCGATGTGCCACTCATTAAGCCGATCACTTTTGTCATTATTCTAGGGTTTGGCGATGGGGGGATGCAGAGATTTTAGATTTTTAGGCCGGTGATGGGGGAAAAAATGGCCGTTTTTTTAAGAGTGTTTTTGTCAAAGTTGTTAAATTTTTGTTGATGGCTGGGAGTTTCCTTTGTTGGAGATGTTTTTAGCAAGCGCTCTCATGTTTAGTCCATACCATATTTTTGCTTTTTTGTCAAATGGCCGATTTTTGAGGAAAAAATTTTTTCAGAGGTTTGGGGAGAGAAGCGAAAAATTCGTACACCGGCAACAGGCGTTTTTTGAGGTTTTCGGGCAAAAAGTTACGGAGTAATAAGGCTATTCGGCGTTTTTTCTGCGTTTGCACACACCATGCCTGTGATGCTAGAAATTTCACTTTACCACGAAAACGTTGTTTTTTCGTAAAAAAATTGAGATAAAATCAATAAATCGGGGGGTTCTCAAGCGCTGCTTTTTCTAAAAGCAATACAAATATTTGAATAAAATTCCTTGAACTATTAGTTTAGCTTATATGTTGGCCAAAACACGACCCCTAAATAGCAGACAGACTCGTGTATAGGACAGATGGAGAAAAACAAGATGGTAGGAGTGGGAGAGGTAGTTTTAGGGAAGCTGTAAAAGCGAGGAAGGAAAGAGAGAAGAATTGCCCTGAAAACTGGCTGGCAAGAGAAAGAAAAATCCTAACCAAACCATACCGCTAAGTAGAAGCACTTAATTATTTGTAGGATGGGTAGAGCCTAAGCGAAACCCATCAAAGCCTCTGTTGGGTTTCGTTCCTCTACCCAACCTACAATACATCCTTAGTTTAATTAAGTTGACTTACTTACCAACTCCAAAAAGGGGGAAAGAAAGGGAAAAACCAGCTAAAAGGAAAGAAAACAAAGCCCTTTAAGAATTAGCCATATCCAGCAAAACTTTTTGGCAATTTAACTCACGGGAACGCTCAGGAGAACGGCGCTGAACATAACTTCCATCCGGTTGTAAATCCCAAGCATGACGATGGTCAGCTAACATAATACCGAGAATTTCTTCGAGATCCTTAATAAGTTCCGGGTCTTCAATAGGAGTGATAGCTTCGACACGGCGATTAAGATTGCGAGGCATCCAATCAGCACTACCGATATAAACCTCTTGCTTAGAAGCATTATGGAAATAAAAAATCCGAGAATGTTCCAAAAACCGGCCTACAATACTGACGACGCGGATATTTTCACTAAGCCCCGCTAAACCTGGACGCAGACAACACATCCCGCGAATAATTAAATCAATTTGCACCCCAGCAATCGAAGCCTCATAGAGAGTTGCAATAATTTGGGGGTCAACCAAAGCATTCATTTTCGCCACAATACGACCGGCACGACCGTTTTTTGTATGTTCAATTTCGCGGCGAATTAAAGCAATCATCCGTTCGCGCATATTCACCGGCGCGACTAAAAGCTTACGGTAAGAACGTTGTCGAGAATAGCCGGTAAGATAATTGAACAAATCCGTTAAATCAGCAGCCAAATCATCTCGACAACTTAACAAGCCTATATCGGTATAAATGCGAGCGGTTTTTGGATTGTAATTGCCGGTGCCAATATGAACATAACGACGGATACGGTCTTCCTCACGGCGGACAACCATAGCCACTTTTGTATGAGTTTTTAACCCTACTAAACCATAGACAACATGAACACCGGCTTTTTCTAAACGGCGAGCCCAGTGGATGTTATTTTCTTCATCAAAACGAGCCTTTAACTCCACCAAAACTGCCACTTGTTTACCATTTTCTGCTGCTTCAATCAAAGCTTGAGGAATAGGAGAATCGCCGGTGGTACGATAAAGAGTCATTTTAATAGCTAAAACCGCCGGATCGTGAGCAGCATCAGTAATAAAACGCTGAACTGTCGCCGAAAAAGAATCATAAGGATGATGTAACAATAAATCGGACTGACGAATCAAAGAAAAAATATCCTCGCCCTCATCAGCAAGGGTGCCCGGATCAGCAAGCCGGCGGAAACGAGGAGGGATAGCCGGTGTAAAAGGAGCATCTTTCAAATCAGGTAAAGGCAGAGACATAAAAGACATCAAATCGCCCAAACCCAGCGTCCCATCAACTTCATAAACATCCTTATCCGCCAGAGAAAGCTCTTCTTTGAGCATTTGCAAAACCGGCAAAGGCATAGTAGCTTGAACTTCCATCCTCACTACCGAACCACCAAAACGACGCTTGCGTAACTCTTGCTCAATAGCCACCAACAAATCATCAGCCTCATCTTCTTCTAACTCCAAATCAGCATTACGAGTAATGCGAAAAGGATGATATTCTTGAATATTCATCCCCGGAAAAAGAGACTCTAAATTGTGAGCAATTACTTGTTCAAGAGGAACAAAAACAAACCCGCCGCCCCAATCTTGATCGGGGAGACGAACAAAACGAGGTAACAACTTCGGAACCTTAACACGAGCAAATAATTCCTCATCAGTCTCCGGATCTTTAACAACCACAGCCAGATTGAGACTTAAATTAGAAATATGAGGAAAAGGGTGCCCCGGATCAACAGCTAAAGGAGTTAAAACCGGAAATAACTGCTCTTCAAAATACCGCTGGAGATAGAGCCGCTGTTCTTGATTAAGATCGACATACTCAAGAATATGAATATTCTGCTGAGACAAAGCCGGACGAATTTCCTGTTCAAAATGCAGGTGTTGGAGACTCACCATCGGACGCAATCGCTCGCTGATCGCATCTAACTGTTCAGTTGCCACCCGACCATCAGCGGATAACTTGCGGACTTTTGCTTCAACCTGCTGCTTGAGAGCAGCAACCCGAACCATAAAAAACTCATCCAAATTAGAACTAAAAATCGCTAAAAATTTTAAGCGCTCCAAAAGAGGAGTCCGCGCATCGAGAGCCTCATGCAAAACCCGATAATTAAACTCCAGCCAACTCAACTCGCGGCTGAAATAAAACTCAGGAGCATTCAAATTAAACTCTGTAGCTTGGTTGATCGCGTGCATAACTGTCCCAGGTGGCGTTGAGAACTATTATCTAACGTCGGCCTGACTTTAAAACTACTATTTAAAAAACTTCATCTTCCAGCCCAATCCACCATTCGCCAAGACTCATCAAATCTTTGTGTATATCTGCCAGTTCTGTAGCGTACTGTTCTGTAGAAAGCTCGGCGCGGCGTTCGGCTAATTTTTGTAACCGAAGTTGAGCTAATAGCCAGGGTTTGCTGATGCTGCCGGTTTGTTCAATATAGTTTGCTAGGTCTTTGCTGTTCATTGGTTTAGGTTGGGAGAGTTTGGCGTAAGATTTTAAACCGCAGATGAACGCAGATAAACGCTGATGGGTTTTTTGAAGAGGAAGACACAGAGATATTTATTTCTGTGTCTTCTGTGTTTAAAAAGGGTTAGGAAGCTTTGGCAAGATTTTCGGCTACAAAGTCCCAATTGACGAGTTTATCGAGGAAGTTGCTGATAAAGTCGGGACGTTTGTTTTGGAAGTCGAGATAATAGGCGTGTTCCCAAACGTCGAGGGTGAGGAGGGGAGTTTTTCCGTGTACTACGGGGTTTTCGGCGTTGGGGGTTTTGGTGACTTTGAGGGTACCATTATCTAAAACTAACCAAGCCCAGCCGCTTCCAAATTGGGTAGCAGCAGCGGTTTTGAATTCTTCTTTGAATTTGTCGAAGCTGCCGAAGTCTGCGTTAATTTTGTCGGCGAGGGCTCCGCTGGGGGCTCCGCCACCACCCGGTTTCATGCAATTCCAGAAGAAGGTGTGGTTCCAAACTTGAGCGGCGTTGTTGAAGATGCCGGCTTTGGATGGGTCTTTGTAGGATGTGGTAACGATTTCTTCTAGGCTTTTGTCCGCTAGTTCGGTTCCTTCAATCATTTTGTTGAGGTTGGTAACGTAGGCGGCGTGGTGTTTGCCATGATGGAAGGAAAATGTGTTTGCTGACATCCCTGCCGATTCTAGGGCATCGGGGGCGTAGGGCAGTTCGGGTAGTGTAATTGCCATTGTGTTCTCCTCAGTTTCGGTTTGGCAGGCTTTTTAAGCGTGTTCTATCCTCCGGCATTTTTGGGGCCGGTGGTTTTTTTGCTTAATGATAGGATTTTATATCAAAAGTCCCTTTTGCGAAAGAGATTTGAGGATCTGCCTTGGTTGGACGTTTTTGTTACACTTTGTAAACTTAGGTATTGGAGACGACTGAGGTGGTAAGTCGAGTGTGTCATCTCTAATCTTTAATCTCTAATCTTTAATCTTTAATGCCCTAATTATGAATCAAGAGCAAATTGAAAAGCGTTTACGGCGATTGAAGGAAGAACAGGAACTTATCCTCAATCAAGTGGATAATGCGATTGCTTTGTTTGATTTGTCGGATCATCTAATTTTGTTTAATCGTCGTCTGGCTGACATTTGGGGGATTTCTTCTGAATGGTTGCAAACTCAGCCTCATTGTGATGTACTTTTGGCTAAGTTGGCGGAGAGGGGTTGTTGGAGTTCTGCTCAAGGTCAGCAGCTTAGGGAGGCGATGGTTCAAACGGAAACGGAAAGCGTTTCGTTTTATTTAGAACAGGCTAACGGTATTTGTCTTGAGGTGTATAGCACTCTGACTTCTGATGGGGGGCGTTTGTTTACTTTTCGGGATGTGACTGTTTACCGGCAGTCTCAAGATAATTTAAATGCTGAGGTGCGCCGGTTACGTTTTTTGTTAGGGTTGACTGAACGTTTGCAGGCTTCGGTTGAGTTGCGCGAAATTGGTCATTTTGCTTTGAGTTATTTGGTGGAGGCGATGAATGCGGCGTTTGGCGATGTGAAGGTGATTAATGGTGAGGGTGTTGATCGTTATGCCGGTGTTTTGACTAATCAAATTTCTACTCAGTTTATTGCAACCTATGGCGCGCCGGCGGTTGCTGATATGCAAACTTTACTTAATCAAGGTATCCCCTACGGACAGGGTTTGCTTTGGGATGTGATCGAAAGTGGTGTACCGTTGTTTGTTGATGACTATCAAAATCACCCAAAGGCGGTTAAGGCGTTTCGTCATCCTGCTATTGGTCAGTTGGGGGTTTTTCCGATTCCTTCGCCAACGGGTACGATTATTGGTGTGCTGACTTTGGAGTCTCGTAATCTCCAAAAACTTCAAGATGCTCCGAATCAAGATATGCTTTTGGCTGCTTGTCGGACTTTGGGTGTGGCTATTGAACGGGCTAGGGCTCAAGAACATCTTACTCAAGTGAATAAGGATCTCGAACGGGCTTCGCAATTAAAGTCTGAGTTTTTGGCTTCGATGTCCCATGAGTTGCGAACTCCTCTCAATAGTATTATTGGTTTTTCTGATTTGTTGCAACGCCAAACTGCCGGTTCTCTCACTCCGCGTCAAATAAATCACGTTAAGGCGATTGAAACGAGTGGGCAGCATTTGTTGCAGTTAATTAATGATATTCTCGATTTGTCGAAAATTGAGGCCGGTAAGGTTGAGTTAACTTTAGAGCCGGTTGCTATTCAAGAGTTATGCACTCAGTGTTTGCGAATGATCCAACCGCGAGCAGAGGCGAAAAGTCTGGCTTTGGCTTTGGAGTGGGATTATCGGCTTGATCGGATGTTGCTTGATGAACGCCGGGTTAGTCAGATGTTGATTAATTTGCTCTCGAATGCGGTTAAGTTTACGCCGGAACGCGGTAAGGTTAAGCTGGCCGGCAGGTTGGCTTATGGTGTTCAACTTTGTGAAGATGTCCGTCCTGATCAAAGTCCGGTTAATCCTGGGACTGCTTATTTATGCTTGGAGGTAAGTGATAGTGGGATTGGTATTCCTCCTGAAAAATGGCATTTGTTGTTTCGTCCTTTTCAACAAATTGATGCGTCTCTTTCCCGCCGCCATGAGGGTACCGGTTTGGGTTTGGCTTTAACTAAACGTTTGGCGGAGTTACACGGGGGGACGGTTTCTTTTCAGTCTGTGGCTGGTGAGGGTAGTGTTTTTCGTGTCTGGATACCGATGAGTGAGTTTCTTTCTCCACCGGCTGCTGGACAAAAGCCGGTTTCTCGGTTGAGTATTTCTACTCCCGCCGCAAAAGTGCCGCCAATGTTGTCGAAGCGTATTTTGGTGGTGGAGGATCAGCCGTCCAATCAAGTTTTAATTGCTGAGTTTCTGGAGTCTGAAGGTTATATGGTGGAATTGATATCGGATGGTAATACTATGTTACAAACGATTCATTCGCCTCTGCTTAAGCCTTCTTCTCTGCCTGATTTAATTTTAATGGATGTTCAGCTTCCGGGTGTGGATGGTTTTGAGTTGATGCGCCTGTTAAAGGCTAATTCTCTTTGGCAAACTGTGCCGGTGGTGGCGGTGACTGCTTTGGCAATGTCTCGTGATCGTGAGCGTTGTTTGGCTGCTGGTGCTGATGAATATTTGAGTAAGCCTTTAAATTTGGAGCAGGTGATTTGTACGGTTCGCTCTTTGATTGGTATCGCGCCGGCGCCCGATTCTGGGCAAAAAGATTAATATAGAAAAAACCCACCGATTTAATTTCGTGGCTTTTTTGCTTCTTAATTGCGGCAACTTTTCAGGGGTATCTTAATCATTTAGATTTGAGGTGGCAACAGTTTTAAACATCAAACCCAAGCTGGGTAAGGCTTGGCGTTGTTAAAATTTGTAGCCCTAAAAAAGTGTAACAACAGGGAAAGGTAAGCCAAATTGCTTTTTTTAACTCCGCTAGTTTAGCTTAAAAAGTTAGAAAAAGTGATAGTTTGGCGGTGTATTATTATTTTTGACTGTTGTCAACACTCTCGCGGATGACAAAAATTAATCTATCTTTGATGAGAAGTATGTCTAACTCTACCCCGCGCATATTACTTGTAGATGATGAGCCGGTGAATTTGTTTTTACTTGAAGAAGTCTTGCAATTACAAGGTTATGAAACAATTTCTGCTTTATCGGGTGCTGAGGCTTTGCGTTTGGCGAAAGCTTGCGAACCGGCTTTAATTTTATTGGATGTAATGATGCCAGAGATGGATGGTTTTGAGGTGTGCCGTCAATGTCGTGAAGATCCACAATTGCAAACGGTGCCGGTGATTTTTTTAACAGCACTCGATGATGATGAGTCTCGTCTTAAGGCTATAGAAATGATGGGAGATGATTATATTACAAAACCAATTCAAACTAAATTTTTAATTGCCAAAATCTCAAGTATTTTCCGCTTGCAAGCGATGAGAAATGAGAAATACAAAGCCCAAGTAACGGAAAAAATCCAAGAAAAAAACCAAAAAAGTTTGTCGGCTGCTTGGCAAATTAATCAGGCTTTAACAGAGAAGTTTCGATTATTTGTACCGGAACAATTTTTACAAAGAATTGCGCCGCGAGGAGTCGAGTCTATTGAGTTGGGAAATGCTAATGAAGAGGAAATGACGATTTTATTTTGCGATATTCGCGGCTTTACTTCGATGGCAGAAGAAATGCCGGCAATGGAAACATTCAAATGGCTAAATTCTTTTTTTACGCAAATGAATGAGGTTATTTGCTCGAACTATGGCTTTATTGATAAATTTTTAGGAGATGCGATTTTAGCTGTTTTTGACCGGCCTAATCACCATGCTGAGGATGCGGTAACGGCGGCAGTAATGATGCGTCAAACGTTGCAGGATTTTAATGCCAGCCACGATGCTGTAGCCTGTGAGGGGCCGGTGAATATAGGGATAGGCGTTCATACTGGACGCGGTTTAATTGGCACTTTAGGGGCTGATTCTCGCATGGATTCTACGGTAATTGGGGATGTCGTGAATACAGCTTCTCGCTTACAAGATTTAACAAAAGTCTATGGTTGCCAAGTGATTGTTAGCCAAGCCACGATTTCTGAATTAAATAACCCCAATTCATATTATTATCGATTTATTGATCAGGTCACACCGCGAGGTAAACAAAAAAGTTTATTTCTCTACGAATTGTTAGGCAGTGCTTTACTTCCCCTCGATGAAGCCAAAATTACTAATTTGCCGATCTATGAGTTGGGTTTAGAGGCTTGGCAAAACGGAAAACCAGAAATTGCAATATCATATTTCGCTGAAATAGTCAAGCAAAATAGCGCTGATTCTCTAGCGGTTTTCTATTTAAAGCGCTGTCAAGAAGAGCCGATTCGGGATACCCTAAAAGTGGGATAAAAACAAAAATTTCAGACAAGCTTAATTTCTCAAACTCCTCTGTGGCTAACTCTTGTATCTACTGATGTCTAAAAACGCCTTTTTAACGGGGAATGCGGGTTTGAGCATCCGTTAATTTTACCACGATAAATTATATATTTTTATTTTTTAATTCATCAATACTCTTCTGCTTTAATTATTAATAATACTTCGCTCTGAGATTAGTCTAAAAATGTTGAAACGGCGCTCTAGCTATTGGCAACTTTTGCCTTATATTCGCCCCCAGTGGGCTACAATTTCTCAAGCTTTCGTCTGTACTTTAGGTTTTACTGTATTTTGGCCGGTGTTGGCTGTTCTGGCCGGTCGGATGGCCGCTTATGTCGGCGAAGGAAATTTACGCGCTATTGCCGAATTAGCTGGCTTGGTAGCTGTAATTTTTTTAATCCGGGGAACTGTGCAATATGGTCAAGATTCTCTGATGGCAAAAGCCGCCTTAAAAATTGCCCTAGAATTGCGCGTTAAAGTCTTCTCTCACCTCCAAAACTTGAGTCTGGGTTACTTTGCTTCTGCCCAAACCGGCGACCTCTCTTATCGTCTCACAGAAGATGTTGACCGCATTGGCGAAGTAGTGAATAAAGTTTTCCACCAATTTATTCCCTGCATTTTACAACTGATTGTCATTTTTGCTTATATGATTTGGCTAAATTGGCAACTAACATTTGCCACTTTAATAATTGCGCCGTTGATAGCGGTTTTAATTGGTTGGTTTGGGGAGAGACTGTTGTTTTTCTCTCGCAGCAGCCAAGATCGAATGTCTAATTTATCTTCGCTTTTAACGGAAATTTTTTCTGGTATTCGTTTAGTGCGAGCCTTTGGTGCTGAAAATTATATGCTATCGCGGTTCCGTTTGGAATCAGAACAAAACCGGCAAGCAAAATATTTGGCGGAAAGAATGAAGGCTTTGCAATTTGTGGTGGTCGGTTTTTTAGAAGCCCTAAGTGTGTTATTACTCTTCTTTTTAGGGGGTTGGCAAATCTCAACCGGCAATTTAACCGGCCCAGGTTTTATTAGTTATGTAACTGCTGTGGCTTTGCTGATTGATCCAATTGCAATTACCACCAGTAATTATGGCGACTTTAAACAAGGTGAAGCCTCTTGTGAGCGAATTTTTGAACTTTTGCAAATTCCCCCGGCTGTCATCGAAACCCCCAATGCTTTGCCACTTCCCCCCGTCACCGGCAAAGTAGAATATCGCCATGTCACGTTTGCTTATGATATCCAGCGAGGCGCAGAATCTAAAAACTCTCCCCAACCTTCAATTCCTAATTCCCAGTTTCCTGTTTTAAATAATCTTAATTTGTTGGCTTTACCCGGAGAAGCTATTGCCCTGGTGGGATCTTCGGGCGCGGGGAAAACAACTTTAGTTAATTTGTTACCGCGTTTTTATGACATCCAAGGCGGGGAAATTTTAATTGATGGGGTACATATCAAAGATGTAACTTTAAGTAGTTTACGCCGGCAAATTGGGATTGTGCCGCAAGATGTGACGTTGTTTTCTGGCACGATTGCTGAAAATATTGCTTTTGGCCAAACACATTTTGATTTAAAAGAAGTGCAAAAGGCGGCAGAAATTGCCAATGCTGATCAGTTTATTACTCAAATGCCAGAAGGCTATCAAACTTGGGTAGGAGAAAGGGGTATAAATTTATCGGGAGGACAGCGGCAAAGAATTGCAATTGCGCGGGCAGTTTTGTTAAATCCGCGTATTTTGATTTTGGATGAAGCGACATCGGCGCTGGATTCGGAATCGGAGGCTTTGGTACAAGAAGCTTTGGAACGATTGATGCAAGATCGAACGGTGTTTATTATTGCCCACCGGCTTGCTACGGTTCGGCGTGCCAGCCGCATTTTAGTGATGGAAAAAGGGTGTATTGTGGAAGAAGGAACTCATGCAGAATTGTTAGAAAAAGAAGGCCGATATGCCCGTTTTTATGCTCAACAGTTCAGCCAATAATTAACTTTTTTGAAAAATTGGGAATTGGGATCTAGGGTTGAGGGGGAAGATTTGAAAAGTTTAATTGTTGGCCGGTCAATCACCAGCCCCCTGTCTCTACTTCCCAATTATTTTAAAGCGTTTCCAAAAATCCCAAAAGATCGGCCATTTCTTGAGGGTTGGGTTGAAATTGAGGCATGGGAGGGGTGTCGCCGCTGATGACTTGGTGGATGAGGCTGACACGAGACCGGCGTTTAGAGATGTGCCCTAGACTTGGCCCTACTCTACCTTGGGCTTCTAATCCATGACAGCCGGCGCAATTAATTTGAAAGATGGCGTGGCCTTTGATCGGATCGCCACTGAGGGTTAATACGTTTTTGATGTAGGGATCGGCGGTTTGTAATTGGTAAAAAGCCAGAACGCCGGCGAGGATTAACCCCAAAATCCCAAACGCCCAAAGTACGCCCGGATGGAGTGTTGTTTCGGTTTCAGGCTGCTGCTTGTCCAAATGGTTTGTTTTTAAAGAAAAATGTCGCAAAAGTTTATCGTTTAATAACATACCTTAAAATTTTGAACGAGCGCCGGCAGGTTTGATGAATTTAGCTGTGGCCGGTCAGCAATACTTTGTTACGTTAGCACAACTGACGAAAGCCGGCAGGTAATCTCGAAAACTTCTGTGCCGGCATGATTGATTGGTGCCTTGCAGCTTGTAGGATGAGAAACAGCTAATAATTTTTAATCTATTGCAGGCAAGCAAAAGGAGTCTAATCGTGGTAGAACCTTTACTCTCTGGGATTGTTTTGGGTTTGGTGGTGATCACCTTGGCCGGTTTGTTCTTTAAGGCTTACGAACAATACAAACGCGGCAACCAGTTAGGTCTGTAGGGCCGTTTTTGGTCTTTCTACGGTACGATGGGCCGGTAGAAAGTTAAGGCGGTGTTGCCATAGACTTTCTGCCGGCATATTTCTAGGGCTGTTACCGCCGGCACTTTTTCTTTGCGGTGTTCGACGGCCATCTCGCCGGTAGGACTCAATAACCGATATTCTGCCACTGCTTCTAACACCGGCGCGTATAAGTCACTCGCATAAGGTGGATCAAAATAGATGCAGTCAAATTCTTTACCCTCAAGGCTTTTAATTCTTTGATCTACCGAACCGCGCAAAACCACAAAAGTTTGATTTTCTCCACAAACTTTTTGCAAATTTTCCCGAATTATGCTAATAGCGCGGTTTGATTGTTCAATAGCAGTGACTTCGGTAGCCCCCCGACATAAAGCTTCGGCACTCATGGCACCAGTGCCGGCGCACAAATCTAACCACCGACAGCCGGCTATCGAGTCTTGCCAAATATTAAACAAAGCTTCGCGTACCCGTGCGGGGGTAGGGCGGGTTTCAAGGCCGGGTAAAGTTTTGAGTAGTCGGTTGCCGTAAATTCTCAAACTCATAAATAATAGAAAATAAGAGCGAAGGGTTTAATTTTTCACTGCTTTTGAAGCAGATGTCAAAGACAGCTAAAATCCATGACTGCCTTTATTTTAAACCCTCCTGAAAATTCTCCTCTAACTGACGAGCAATTTTATCAGCTTTGTTTAGCCAAGCGATCTTTAAGGCTTGGAGGGAGGCAAAAAAGAAATTATTAACCAGTCGTGTGCCAACTTTTTAAGGGCTAAGGCAACCTAAAAATTGCTCAACTTTCAGATAATTAGACCGATGCAGATGGCACAGGAATTGCCTTCGATTCGTCCATAGGCTTTATAGTTCCAGATAATGCAAATTATGGGCGGAATGCTGCCGATGACGGCGATGGCTAAAGCAAGATAGGGAACGACCGAACCGAAGAGATTAAGATCACCACTCTAAGTTGATTCTGTCACCCTGCTTAAAAGTTTGCTATCACTCTGATTAGCTTTACTAATCACGCTGGTAGCCGGTGTGTCATCACCGAAAATGCGTTAAAAATTATTGATATTAAAAATAGCCATTCATCCAAACGACCATGCAAACACAAATTTCTGTTTCTCAAGACAACGCCTCCGAAGAGCTTAAGGCTCTCAAATCACGGTTCATTAATAGAATCTCGCACGATTTTCAAGAGCCTTTATCGATTATCATACTTTCAACAGAATTGCTCACGCATCACAGCCATACCTGGGACGCTGAAACAAAGCTTCAGCATTTACACCGCATCCAAGCGGCTGTTTTGGAAATGACGCAGATGTTAGAAGAATCACTGAATCAAAGTCTTGAGTCTGACTGACCGGCAAATTTTGGTTTGACTTCCCCACTCCCCCCTTTTTTAAGCTTGTTGGGGGGGAATATCGAAACTTGGAATTTAGGGAGGCGGTTTTGTATTTTTTGGCAAGACCACCGGCCCAACTCTACCTATTACTGATACTAGCGACCGGTTGACTGGAATTTGTTAAATGTTGCGGTGATATCTTGCGACTGCAAACGTTATTCATTGCTCATTTGTTGGTCTGATCACTTGCTTTTGTGAGGTTCAGGGAAAAGCCCTAAATTTTTTCTTCTCAAATTTTCCGGATTTGTTTATTTAGAACTGAGAAAACCTAATTTTTATAAATAAGTTGGGCGGAGGATTTTCTAATTCAGCAACAAGCCTATTCAAAAAGAGTATAACTTGGCACAAACTAAATCTCTCTGCTGGGAGAGGCGAGAGGGGGCCAAGGTTTTATAGGATGAGAATAGCAGATAAAAGGTGCTTGGCTTAGGAAAATTTCAACTGGGAAAAAAGCTCAAAGGCTGATAATTAAAGCTTTTGATAACTGCAAATAAACTAAGCCAAAAACAAGAAAATTTTGGCAAAAATTGGCGAGGAAAACTATGAAATCTAATGAAGGCAACAACTACGGTAGTAATGTGAAAAGCACGAGCGTCCCAGAGACTCCGGGTGAAATTCACAAGGTCGATACTTCTAAGCAGTCAGCTTACCATGACGGCTATGTTCACGGTCGTGTTTCCGAACACAACCGCGATGTTGTGAGGCAAGAAGTGCGGGATAACGATAATGCAGCGCGTGGCTTGTTGCTGGGCATTATTTTGACTTCGCTGGTGGGATTAACGGCAGGCGCTTTATATTTTATGAACCAGCGCAATAATCAGCCGGTGCCAGCTTCAGCCCCGGTGATAGTACCGGCAGCACCTACAGCCTCACCTAGTCCAGCGGCAACAACTAGAACGGACACAACGGTAATTGAAAGAGAAGTGCCGGTTAGTTCGCCTGAACCGACGATTATTGAAAGAACGGTGCCGGTGCCGGTGCCGGTGCCTTCTAATTCGCCGAATCAGACGACAATTATTGAGAGGGAAACAGTGGTGCCGGTGCCTTCTAATTCCTCACCGGATATCAATATTACGGTTCCTAATGGTCAGTCGAACCCGGCTTCAACTACAGAACCGCGTGGCAGTCTGGAAAAACCGGCATCGTCGGGTGGCGAGTCCAAAGGTTCGTCTCCATCAAGAGCAACTGAGAGTCAAGAAGCCTCACCGGATGGCAATAGCGATACCAGTGGCGAAAACCGTTAACACTGTCTTTGTTGAAAGCCACGTTTTCGGCAGCCCAGATGCCCGCCCTTTAAAATTAATGGTCGATGTCTATTGTGGGAAACTTGTTTGTTTTTTCTTTTTGAGCAATGACCCCTAACTGTTGAGGCGTGCGGGCATCCCCAACAATTCTTTTAGCTATCGACGACTTCAAATAAATCCTCAATCATCACATCAAACGTCCGGGCCAGCTTAATCAGGGCCATCAAATCCGCCATTGCCATCCCCGGAGACACGGCATAAGTTTTAACCGTGCTGTAAGCCACCCCAGATCGATCCGCCACTTCCTTGAGCGTCCATCCCTCTCTGGCGGCCAATTCTCTGATCCGCAACTTTACTAATTTATCTCTTGACATAAAGCTGAGAGACCGGCTGATTTTAAATAACATAGAAGCGACCGCTCTGTGAGATAGCAAGCCAAGAGCGATCTCTGCTGATCAAAGGCCCATTCGGGGTTTGACAGAAATATGATAACAATTCTTCTTGGTGAAGGGACAATCGCCTTTCTGTTGGCTAGACTTCCAAAAAAAGCAAAGCAAAAAACTTTGGTGATTTTAAAGAGTAAATATACTCAAAAAAGTCTGGAAAACCTTTATTTTAACTAACAAGCTGCCGGTTACAACCTTTAAATTAAAAATTTCTTGACAAGGTAGAGCGTCTTAGTGGTTCAAAAATAATATACAATTATTAACATAAGTTCACTTAAACCGCTGCTCAAGAAAAGCAAGTCCAAGACGCAATATATGAGTCTTCCCATTCGTAACGTAGCCATCATCGCCCACGTCGATCACGGCAAAACCACTCTCGTAGACGCTCTCCTCAAACAATCCGGTATCTTCCGCGAAGGCGAAGACATTCCAGATTGCGTCATGGACTCGAACGCCATTGAACGGGAGCGCGGCATTACCATTTTGTCGAAAAACACCGCCGTTAAATACAAAGAAACTCTGATCAATATCGTGGATACTCCTGGCCACGCTGACTTCGGCGGTGAAGTTGAGCGGGTTTTGGGGATGGTTGATGGTTGTTTGTTAATTGTGGACGCCAACGAAGGCCCGATGCCGCAAACGCGCTTTGTGCTGAAAAAGGCTTTGGAAAAAGGCTTGCGTCCTATTGTGTTTGTTAATAAGATCGACCGGCCCCAAGCAGAACCATACAGCGCTATTGATAAGGTGTTGGATCTGTTCCTAGAATTGGGTGCGGATGAAGATCAGTGTGATTTCCCGTATTTGTTTGGTTCGGGTCTTGGCGGCTATGCCAAAAAAGATTTGGATGGCGAGTCTGTGGATATGCAGCCGCTATTTGAGGCGATTTTAGATCATGTTCCGCCGCCGGTGGGTGATGCGAGTAAGCCTCTGCAATTGCAGGTGACGACGCTGGATTATTCTGAGTATTTGGGTCGGATTGTAATTGGTCGGATTCATAATGGTACAATCCGCACCGGCCAGCAAGCGGCATTGGTAACAGAAGACGGTACGATTGTCAAGTCTAAAATCACAAAATTAATGGGCTTTGAGGGTTTGAAGCGCATTGATATTGAGGAAGCGACGGCGGGGTATATTGTGGCGGTGGCCGGTTTTGCCGGTGCGAATATCGGGGAAACGATTACTTGCCCGAATGAGCCGCAAGCTCTACCTTTGATTAAGGTGGATGAACCGACTTTGCAGATGACTTTCTCGGTGAATGATTCGCCTTTCTGTGGCCAAGAAGGTCAGTTTGTGACTTCTCGTCAGGTACGGGATCGTTTGATGCGGGAGTTGCAAACGAACGTTGCTTTGCGGGTGGAGGAAACGGACTCTCCTGATAAGTTCCTGGTTTCGGGACGGGGTGAGTTACACCTGGGTATTTTGATTGAGAATATGCGCCGTGAGGGGTATGAGTTCCAGGTTTCTCAGCCGCAGGTGATTTATCGTGAGGTAAGCGGGCACCCGTGCGAGCCGTTTGAGTGTCTGGTTTTGGATGTACCAGAGGCGGCGGTTGGCGGTTGTATTGAACGCCTTGGTCAGCGCAAGGGTGAAATGCAGGATATGCACGTTGGTGGAAATGGACGGACTCAAATTGAGTTTGTGATTCCGGCGCGTGGGTTGATTGGTTTCCGGGGTGAGTTTATGCGCTTGACTCGCGGTGAGGGGATTATGAATCATAGTTTCCTTGATTACCGGCCTTTGAGTGGTGAGATTTCGGCACGTCGAAATGGGGTGTTGATTTCTTTTGAGGAAGGTGTGGCGACGTATTATGCTTTGCAAAATGCTGAGGATCGGGGGGTGTTTTTCATTACTCCTGGGACGAAGGTTTATAAGGGTATGATTGTCGGGGAGAATAACCGGCCTCAAGATTTGGAACTTAATATCTGTAAGTCGAAGCAGTTGACTAACCACCGCGCTTCTGGTGGTGAGGAGTTGGTTCAGTTGCAGGCGCCGGTGGATATGAGTTTGGAACGTGCGCTTGAGTACATTGGCCCGGATGAGTTGGTGGAGGTTACTCCGAAGTCGATTCGTTTACGGAAGTTAAGTAAGAAGTTGGTTAAACGGTAGATAAATACGGTGGGCTGAAGCTTGCCGGTATTCAGAGATAGCCCGCCTAGGCGGGCTTTTTTTATAGGTAGGGTTTTTTTGGAGGGGGATTAAATGTTTATAAAATTGGATAAATTTAGATGTTAATATGGGTAAGGCTGTTCGTGCAAAAGAGCCCATGAATATTAATTTTGAACCTTACTATACGACGGATTTCGGTGCGGCTTATTTACGAGATAGCCTGGAATTATTAACTAAAGTTCCTGATGAAAGTGTTGATTTAATTTGTACTTCTCCGCCGTTTGCATTGCTACGAAAAAAAGAGTATGGAAATGTTGATGCGGATGAATATTTAGAATGGTTTACACCTTTTGCAAAGCAGTTTTACCGAATTCTTAAACCGCAGGGTTCCCTAGTAATTGATATTGGCGGAAGCTGGATTAAAGGCTATCCGGTGCGTTCTCTTTACCATTTTGAGTTGGTTGTTAATTTATGCAAGCCACAACATAAAGGGGGGTTGGGTTTTTATTTGGCGCAGGAGCTATATTGGTATAATCCTGCGAAATTACCGACACCCGCAGAATGGGTGACTGTGCGGCGGGAACGGGTTAAGGATGCTGTTAATACAGTATGGTGGCTGTCTAAAGATCCCCACCCTAAAGCCAATAATAGACGGGTTTTAAAGCCTTATAGTGAGGCAATGAATCAGCTTTTAAAGAATGGTTATTCGGCAAAGCTTCGTCCTTCGGGCCACAATATTTCTACGAAGTTTCAAAAGGATAGCGGAGGGGCTATTCCTCCTAATTTGATAGAGGGTCGGTTGGAGGAGGATAGAATAACAGAAATGGGTGCGCCGGTTTTGTTTTTTTCTGATGATGTGGAGATGAGTAGTTTTGTTCAACCTGTGAATGTTATTTCTGCTTCTAATACTTCTTCTAATGATTCCTATCAAAAAAGATGTAAACAAATGGGTATAAAACCTCATCCGGCCAGGTTTCCGGCGGCGTTACCAGAGTTTATTATTAATCTTTGTACGGAACCTGGGGATTTAGTGTTAGATCCCTTTGCGGGTTCTAATACGACTGGTTGGATGGCTGAGAAGTTAGAAAGAAAATGGCTGGCTTTTGAGATTAATAAAGATTACTTGGAGGGGTCTAAGTTTAGATTTGAAAAACCAGGGTCGGCTGCTGTTGAGTCGGTGCGGGAATTTCAGCAAGGTAATTTGTTTGATTTGCTGCACCCCGGTGAAAATTAACTGACCAATACAGGAAAAATATGGAAAATTCAAAACCCAAAAAGTTTACCTACGGCCATCAATTTGAGCCAACTAAGTTTGATTTGGGAGAAATTATAGAAATTTGCTTGGAGTGCGAACCAAAGCGAAATAGAGTAGAAGAAGTCATTTCTATGAGATACTTTTCTGAGCATTCGCAGCAAGGAAATAGTCAAGCAAAGGCTGCTTCTAATATCCAAAAGCTGGCAATGAATTGTTTTTTATCGTTGCGAGCCTACAAAATTGTCGAGGATACTGAGGTTAACCGGCAATATAAAGTCACTGAGCTTGCTAGAGAGATTTTAGCAGCTAAAGATAAGCAAGATTTAGTGTACAGGATATTTGCGCGTCATATCTTAACCAATTTAACAGGATTAAGCCTGCTCAAAGCAATAGAGGCTATCAATGCTAGAGGCGAAACGCCGAATTTAGAGATCATTGGGGAAGAATTAAATGCGATGGGTTTTTCTATCTCCCCAAATGCGGTTTATGTCAGTACGATGCGAAGTTGGCTTTCTTTAGCGAAAGTTTTTGAAAGAGAGTTTGAAGTTAACTGGGATGTTGTTAATGATATTCTCGGCATAGATAAAGATTATATAGATGAAATTTACAGCCTAACACCGGCTCAAAAACATTTTTTATTAAGCATGATCAATCTTTCGATCATAGAGTTTACGCCTTGGAATCAAATTGCTAAACATACGACCAGCGTCTATAAGGTGAGGTTAACTTCTAAGCTTTTTGTAAAGCAGATGATTGAGCCGCTTGTAAATTTAGGATTGATTGAAACGCAAAAATCAACGGAGGGGAGAGGAGCAAAGCCTAATTTGGTTAAGCTGAGTGAAAAAGCGCAAGTAGAGTTAGTTCAACCTTTACTGAAAACGATTGCTGATTTAGCACAAATTTCTGAGACAGAACTGAATCGCAGTTTTGATGATGTTCTTGGAGATATTGACAGTAAAGATAAGCATATTAAAGGCAAAGCTTTAGAACTTTTGGCAATTTGGATGATTCGTTTAACGACTTTAAGATTTACAAAATGGAGAAAACGCGATGCGGAAACAGGTCAAGGGGAGGTTGATGTTTTAGCTGCTTCGGATAGGTTTGTTTACAGTCGGTGGCAAATTCAGTGTAAAAATACTAAGAAAGTAGATGTGGATGCTTTGGCGAAAGAAATAGGCATGACTTTTGTTACCGGCGCCGATGTGGTGATGGTAGTAACAACGGGAGAATTTACGAGAGATGCTTACCAATATGCCTATCGTATGATGGAAGTGTCTCGATATTATATGATTTTACTGCAAAAGGATGACCTTGAGCAAATTAGGCAAGATAAAACAAGTATTATTAATATTTTGGATAAGAAGGCGAGAAGAGTATTTGCCAAGAAAGAACTATTGATGATTGATGAGGAGGTTGATGAGATTGAAGAAGAAGAGGATACTATTTCTGATTTGGCGCTTGATAGAGAGGATTTTGGGGAGATGTCTGAGAATTAAGAAACCGGGATTGCTGAATGACTGATGTAGCTTTTCTCAATGGAGTGAGATACTCAGTAAAATTATCATATTATTTTTTTAACCGCAGATGTTAGGCGTAGCCGTCACCGAAGTGCGTACGCAGATAAACGCAGATGGGTTATCGGTTTTACGGGAGGTTTTATGATATATTTTAAAAATGTTTTTTATGGAATTTGGGCGTTAAGATGCGGTTTATCGATCTGTTCGCCGGCATTGGTGGTTTTAGACTGGCGTTTGAAGAGGCGGGCTTTCAATGTGTTTTTTCTTGTGAAATTAACAAACATTGTCGAGAAGTTTATAGCAATAATTTTAATGAAATTCCTTTTGGCGATATTCAAGAGTTAAAACCGGAAGAAATAGCTGATTTTGATGTGTTGGTTGCCGGTTTTCCTTGTCAGCCTTTTAGTATTTGTGGCAAAAAGCGTGGTTTTGAAGACACGCGAGGTACTCTATTTTTTGAAATTTGTCGAATTATTGAAGTTAAACAGCCTAAAGTTATTGTTTTAGAAAATGTCAAACATTTGATTCATCACGATGGCGGCAATACTTTAAAAGTTATTTTAGAGAGTCTTAGAGATTTAGGCTACAACGTCAATTATAAAATTTTGAATGCTAAAAATTTTGGCCTTCCTCAACACCGGGAAAGAATTTTTATTATTGGGACGAAAGGCAAAGAATTTAGCTTTGATAACTTGAAACCTAAAGTTACACCCAAATTAAGAGATTTTATTGATAAAAGTGATGATTTTGAGTTTTTAGATAAATCAGAATACACTTTAATTGATAGTCCGCGCCGGCAAGATTCGGGTTTATTATTTGTGGGTTATAGAAATAAAGGAATTTGGAAAACCGGCATTAGACCAAATACAGAACATTTGTCAAGAGTTCACCGGCAACCTAACCGTATTTACTCTATTGATGGCACCCATCCCACTCTCCCCTCACAAGAAACATCTGGGAGATTTTTTATCTACATTCCTGAACAAGATCAGGTGCGAAAATTAAGTTTGAAAGAATGTTACCGGATTATGGGTTTTCCTGAAACCTTTAAAGTTCATTCAAATGTTAGCGAAAGTTATAAGCAAATTGGGAATTCTATTTGTGTGCCGGTGGCTAAGGCTATTGCTAAAGAAATCACAATAAATTTTGCGAAAACATAGAAATACCAAAATTATTTTAATAAAAAATACCGCATCTGCGTTCATCTGCGGTTGAAATTTAAACCGCAGATAAACGCAGCCTATAGCAGATTTAAGCCCAATCACGGGGAGATTTGGAAGAATCGTAACCGCCGGTTCTCATGCGGCGTTCCAGGTCGTTTGTATCGGGGGAAACTCCTAAAGCATCTTCGATAGTAATGCGACCATTGATGACTTGTTCATAAAGAGCAACGTTCATAATTTGCATTCCTTCAATGGTATCGGTTGCCATTAAGCGGAAAGCATCATCTTCATTACCTTTCATTAGGTAATCTTTCATGGCCGGTGTGTTAATTAAAATGTCGTGAACAGCGGTTCGTTTTCCGTCGGTTGTTGGTAATAATAATTGGGCGATCACCCCAACTAACGATTCCAAAATTTGCACCTTCATCGGTTCTTGTTCTTCGGGCGGATACATATTTAACAGCCGGTTGATGGTGCTAATAGCGCTGCGGGTGTGCAATGTTCCTAAGACTAAGTGACCGGTTTGTGCGGCTTGCAGTGCCGTTCCTATGGTGATCCGGTCGCGCATTTCTCCAATCAAAATAACGTCGGGATCTTCGCGCAAAACGGAGCGTAACGCTGTATAAAAATCATGCGTATGTAATCCTACTTCCCGCTGACTAATCAGACATTTTTGCGAGGCATGGACGTATTCGATGGGGTCTTCAATGGTGACAACGTGCTTGGTTTCGCTTTCGTTTAAGTAGCGCATCATTGCTGCCATTGTTGTTGATTTACCGGAACCTGTCGGGCCGGTGACGAGAATTAATCCTTGATGAGCCAAAATCATTTTTTTAAGGACTTGTGGCAGTTTTAACTCATCAATGGAGGGAATAGTTAAGCTGATTAATCGTAAGACAATGGCCCCGCCGTTAAGGCTATCAAAACAGTTGACCCTACATCTGACTAACCCCGGATAAAAAATTGCTGTATCCAGTTCTTTTGTTTCTGCAAAGGTTTTTCTTTGCCCTGGAGTTAGAAGTTCTGAAAGATACTGCTCAAAAAGTTCTTGCGTGGTTTTGGGGTGTTCTCCTGCTGGTAAGAGTTCGCCGCGAAGCCGAAATCTCGGAACATGACCCACGCGAATATGTATGTCAGAACATTTATGAGCATAGGCATCTTTTACCATTTGCTCAATTGTGGTAGCTGTTGCCGGTGGTTTGGCCGGCGTTCTCATTGGTGGTGGCGGTACTTTCGGTGGTGGTGCTGGTGGGGTGTTTTGTGGTGTTTGCGGACTTGGTGCAGCAGCGTTTACTGGGTTCATTTTTTTCTCTAAGAGGTGTTGGTAAATTGCCTGATTTATTTGAAAAAATCAATACTTTTTTGGCTTTTTTCGTGGGGAATTTCCCCGTCCTAGTTTGCGGTCAAACCTGGTTTAATTATAAAATAGGTTCGGTCTGGTTGCCAAACTATATATTTTTTTGCTGGCCAAAATTTTTTTCTTTTTCTTCACCGGCTGGGGGTTTCAGGCACTAACGGCTTTGAGTGTTTGTTACAATTTTTAATCAACAAAAGCCAAGCCCCTACCAATGACAGAACGGTAAAATTTTTGTGAGGATTTGTTTTTTTAATCTGAAAACGGTTTATCTTAGTAAAAATAACTAAAATGCTGTGTTTATGAATCTGGCTCACCTGTTGGCCGGCTGGCTGAAGAAAATCAACAATCGGCTGGAAACTCGCATCTGTGCCCCCGCCTATGCAGGGTGGATGTTAACTGCTTTGGCATTGTTTTATTTTGCTGCCGGCACAAACACGATGGCGGGATGGCTTTATGTTATCAGTGGCGTTAGTTTGGCGATTTTAGCAGTGGCGGCGACTTTGCCGGTGCGTTCGTTGCGATCTTTACAAGTGCGGCGGCATTCCGTAGAGCCGGTGAGTGCGGGAGATTGTCTGACAGTGGAGGTTGAAATTGAAAATATTTCCGATGAAACCAAAACTTTATTAGAAGTTGCAGACATTTTACCTGCGGTTTTAAGCCGGCCTACTAAAGCGGTTATCGAAAGCATTCCTCCCCAGAGTAAATATTTGTGGGTATATTACCCGGAAACGAAGCGGCGGGGTATCTATCGTTGGGAAGAAATACAATTGCGAACAGGTACGCCCTTGGGCTTATTTTGGTGCCGGCGTTCGCGTTTTGCGAAAGCGTGTGCGGTAGTTTATCCCACAGTTTTATCGTTAAATATTTGCCCAATTATTGATGAAATTGGCAGGCAACAAAGCGCTCAAATTCGCAGCGAACGCCGGTCACAAATGGCAACCGAAGGTATTACCCGCACCTTGCGACCTTATCGTTTTGGAGACCCCACTCGTTTGATACACTGGCGCAGTAGTGCGCGTTATGGAGAGTTGCGAGTCAGAGAGTTGGAATTGGCAACAGGAGGACAGGAAATTATTATTTGTTTAGATACGGCGGGAGTTTGGAAATTTGATGATTTTGAGCAAGCGGTAATTGCGGCGGCATCGTTATTTTTTTATGCCAGCCGGTCACAGTTGCAGGTTAAACTTTGGACAGCAACAACCGGCCTTGTACAATGTCACCAAACAGCTTTGCAAACTTTGGCAGCAACAACTTCTCAAGAAGAAAAAACTGGGGGAGAACCGCCGGAACAGCCGTTAATTTGGCTGACGCAAAACCGGCAAAGTCTTAATTCTTTACCAACAGGAAGCCGTTGGATTTTGTGGCCACAAGAAGATATCCAAAAAGAAGATAAAATGCCTGCCAATTACAATTTAAACGGCTTTGAAATTCAGCCAGAGCAACCGCTAGAATTACAATTGCAACAAACTTTGAAGTAATTTGTCATTTTTCTTGTAAAATTCAAAAAATAAGCTCCCATCCAGAGGCAGATTAATGAACTCAACCGAAACCGCAAGCACATTCAGCGATAAAACCCTAGAGGCGATGCGGCAATTTTCCCAAACCTATGCCCAGCGCACCGGCACTTATTTTTGTTCTGAACCTTCTGTTACTGCTGTTGTGATTGAAGGTTTGGCAAAAAATAAAGAAGAACTTGGCTCACCGTTGTGTCCGTGCCGGCATTATGAAGACAAGCAAGCCGAAGTTGCTGCTGCTTATTGGAATTGCCCTTGCGTTCCCATGCGTGAGCGCAAAGAGTGCCACTGTATGCTATTTTTAACACCTGATAACGATTTTGCCGGCCCCTCTCAAGAAATTTCTCTCGAAACGATTCAATCTGTCAGAAATAGTATGTAAAATTGGTCATTTGTCTAGGGCAGACACAGGGGTACTGCCCCTACATTTGTCCCTTGACGAATGACAAAGGACTTAGGAAAAATGACATGACGACAAATGAATTTTGGCAAGGAGTTGAGCAGTTTAATCAAAAAGATTTTTATGGCTGTCACGATACCTTAGAGGCGTTGTGGATAGAAGCAGAAGAAAGCGATAAAAAATTTTATCAAGGCGTTTTACAAATTGCTGTGGCGATTTATCATCTAGGTAATTCTAACTGGCGGGGGGCCGTGATTTTGTTGGGGGAAGGTATTAGCAAATTGCGGAACTATGAGCCGACATTTTTTGAAATCGACGTAGAAAAACTCATCGATGAAAGCGCAGAATTATTAAGAGAATTGCAGCAAGCTGGGCCCGAAAATGTGGGTGATTTTGTGGAAAAAATGAAAGCCGGAGAGTTGCTTATCCCCTATATTTACAGGTTTTAAAAAACCCAAATCTCACACCAACCCGCTAAACATCTGCCTACATCTGCGTTAATCAGCGTCCATCTGCGGTTAAAAATAAAAACCCAGTAACGCAGAAGTTACCGGGTTTTTAATGCCACAGATAATTATATCAAACTGAAGTCTTGCTGAGTCAGAGTGGTAACATCAACACCGGCAAGCGTTGCCAATAATTCCCCAGTACCGGCAACCCCAATTAAAGCAGTATTGCCACTTTGAGTAAAGCTTAATTGCCCAAAACTTAACCCACTTCCCAAAACCAGTAAATCTTCACCTTTTCTAAAATCCGTAATCAAATCACTGTCTTTTCCAGATACCAGCGAAAATCGATCTAAACCATCACCACCAGTCAGCGTATCATTGCCAATATCTCCTACTAGAAAATCATTGCCCAACTCTCCATTTAAAACATCATTATCTTTCCCGGCATAAACCGAATCATTGCCATCACTACCACGCAGAAAATCAATACCCATATTGCCATACAGCAGATCATCTCCCAGATCGCCATTAACAATATCATTGCCGATGTTACCTTTGAGAGTGTCATTATTTTTGCCACCATAAAGCGTATCATCTGCCGCACAACCATCAATTAAATCATTTTCCGTATTGCCAAAAATCAAATCATTGCCATCTCCCCCACAAATTGTATCTGCGCCAATATCTCCCAACAAAACATCATCGCCAAAATCGCCTTTTATCGAATCATTATCTTTGCCCCCAAAAACTGTATCATTGCCAATTCCAGCATCGATAAAATCATTCCCAGCATTGCCAAAAATTAAATCATTGCCATCGCCAGCTATCACCGTATCAATGCCAATATCTCCCATCAAAATATCATCACCGATATTTCCCAAAACGATATCATCGTCTTTGCCGGCAAAAATCGTATCATTGCCGACACCGCCATCTAAAAAATCAGTGCCGGTGTTGCCATAAAGCAGATCATTGTCATTTCCGCCATTAAAATTGTCATTTCCCCCCATTCCATATAAACTGTCATTTCCACCTAAGCCAATGTAACCTTCACTGATATCAATTCCTACAAAAATATCGTTAGTTTCTGTGCCGGTTAAACTTTGCTGTAGAGTATTATAATTGGCAGGAATAGGGCTAAAACTTGGAGTCGGCATTTCTTCACAAAGACAAGACGGATCTGTTGGTGTGGGTGCCGGTGTGGGTGTGGGTGTGGGTGTTGATGTTGGTGGTGGTGTTGGTGGTGGTGTTGGGGTTACATCCGTAACGTCACCGGCAATAGCAAAATTAAAGGGATTTTCATCACTATCATTTGTCGTAAAAGAAATTTCCCCATTAAAACTACCCACAGTTGCAGCATCTAATTGAACTTGTAAAATAGCTTCTTGTAAAGCAGCAATTGAAGCCGGTAAACTCCCCACCAAACTAAACCCTGCCGGCAATTGCAAATTACTTAAACTAAGCGCCGCATTGCCTAAATTTTTAATCGTAAAAGTTTTAGAAAGCGGTGTACCGGCAGAAGTGCTGCCAAAATTAAGCGCCGTTGTTGTGCCATCTGCAATATCAATTGTGGTTTCTAAAACTTGAATTTCTGGAGTTGCCGCCGGAAATTCATAGGCACCAATATCAGCTAAAACTGTGCCATTGTTATCACCATCTTGAGGACGACTGACACCATTAGCAGAAGTTGCCGGTGCGCCATTATTTGTGCCGGCATCAATAGCAGGACTTCCTAACCCTAACGCCATTGTGGGAACACCGCCACCATTATCTTGCAACGGCCCTAATAAGGGGTCAACTTGCAAAACAGTAGCCGTAATATTACCGTTATTAAAATTATCGGAAATTGCCGGCCATTGTATATTATTTCCCCCATCTGTAAAATAGGGTGCGGGGTTTGCTTGGAAACCTTGGAAATTACTCGCATTTTGCTTATTTCCAAACTGGTTATTAGCGGTGTTGTTGGCAACAATTGTATTTGTGAGGGTGATATTATTTCCCCCAACAATTCCCCCACCTTCACCACCGGCCTGATTATTAGCAATCGTTGTATTGCTAACAGTTACAGGGTTAGAACTGGCAATCAGTAACCCACCGCCCTGACCGCTCGTACCGCTTGCAGAAACCGCTTTATTGCCAAAAAAGGTAGTATTAGTAATGGTGCCCGGCGATAGTTCACCAACCCATAAACCCCCACCTTGACTTTCGGCTATATTATTAGCAAAAGTTGTATTTGTAATCGTATATTGTCCGTTTCCAATTCGCAAACCAGCCCCTAAAGAATCTCCATTTGAGGCGGCGACTACTTGATTATTTTGAATCAGCGTTTTTTCGACTACAATATTATCTGGCGGATAGACATATAAAAACATGGCTCCGCCTTGTCCCCTGCCTTTGTTCCCATCAAAAACGCTATTTCTAACCGTAATTGTTCCGCCGATGCTATCATTCCTTAAAGCACTGGCTCCATCCGTATAAATAGCGCCGCCATAACCATTTGTATTTGTGCCAGTTCCAGTTGTAGTGTCGTTATTAATAAACCTCGAACCATCAACCGTCAGCACTCCTAAAAGAGTGTTAATTGCTCCGCCATTAATGCCTTTGTTGTTGCTAAAAGTAGAGCCGGTAACGGTGAGGCTGCCTTCGCTTTTCGTAGCAATTGCACCGCCGCCGCGTTCTTGGTTGCCGGCGCTGCCATCATTGCCATCAAAGCTACTATTAATAACTGTGGTTTGGCCTCTAAAACCGGCGAATATTCCCCCACCTCCGTAGCTGGCAAAATTATTATTAATTTGGCTATTTTCTACCGTTAAAATTGTGTTAGAAGCCGTTTTAATTCCACCACCGGCCCCGCTTTCATCACCGGCTGTTACCCTACCATTGCTGATAATTAAATTACGCAACGTAACGGTTGATGGTTGAAAGCTGGGATTAGCTATAATTTCAAATACCCGAAAAGCATTATTGCCGCTGATTTGAATTCCGGGTGCCCCGCTACCATCTATTATCAAATTTTTATTAACGGTTAATTGTTGCGATGTCAAAGTAATCGTTTGACCGGCAAGATTAGAAGCAAATTGTATAGTATCTCCCGCTTGTGCATCGGCAATTGCTTGGCGCAAAGAACCGGCACCGCTGTCGCCAGTATTGCTAACAGTAATTATCGCCAAAATTCCTGTATAGGAAGCGAGAGTTTCCGGTTTAAATGCTGTTTTGGTTGTTAAAATACCAGTTCTAAAATCTAAATTCCAATTTCTGCCTTTTTTGCAATTGCCAATTAACTGCGTAGATGCTGCAATAACAGCGCCCGTGTATTCACTGAGTTGGCGGACAAAACCGCTACCTTTACCTTTTGCCACCTCACAACTGTAAAGCAAAATTTCCGCATTTTTACTTAAAATATCTTGCCACTTTTTAAATTGATAATCATAGGCAGGGAGATTCTGCGAATTTAAAACACCAGAACCAAGTTGCAATTCACCGGCACTACCATGAGTAACAATTTGAACAGAATTAATACTGCCATAAAGGCCGACATATTTTTCAAGCGCAGCGCTAATTTGCTCGATACCGTCTTGGTTTGAGTGTAGGGCAATTGCTGTAAAACCCGGTTGGATGCCGGTGGCCAAGGTTTGCCAATTTTCTACGGAACTATCAATAAAAACCAGCCCACAATCAGAATGTGAAGATAAAATTTTGGCAAGCGTCATTTTTAATACTCCCAAGTCATCTATTAACAAATACGCAGATAAACGAGAAAGTCAGGAATCTTTTTATAGTCCTGAGTACATTTTTCCTTACTTAGGTAGTTATAAATTAATTCTGCTTCTCCGCAAAAATACGGAAGCGGCGCTTAAACGCTGCATTAATGGTATTATCTGTCTAAATTAATAAAAGTTAAAAATGGCAATATCTCACCCGGCAGTAGGCCGAGTTTCTCTGTTAATTCACCGCTGCTAAGACAATTTCACTCACCGGCACGTTTGAAACATCTTCCAAGCTAGGATATCTCTATATTCTCTTTTTAACTTTTTTTGATAACCATCTTCACCACAGCTTGCTGGCAAAAAAAGATTGCTTTTTATAAAAAAATATTCTTAATTTTTGAGTATAGCACTACTCAAAGCAGCCCCCATTTTTCAATCAACAATCTCAGCCCCTACCCGCCAAAACTCCGAGGGCTTGGGAAGTTTCGCGGCAACAGCCCATCCCTAGAACCCCCCTACTGCTTAGAAAAGGGGGAGGGGAGAGTTTAAGCCCAAAAAGGGAAACAAAACGGATAGGAGTGAGTATCATAAACTAAGAGCAGTTTTATTTTTCCTGCAAAGATCGCCAAGCCCTCACATCGTATGAAATTGAAAACGAAACTTTCGCGCTTATCCGTTAAAAGTCTTGCACTGGTTTTGATGTTACCGACGGCGGGCTTATTTATGCTGGCCGGCAAAACAATTGCCCAAAACCAACCGGCCACCCTCGACCGGCCTCTAACTTTGCGTTCCGATATCCAAGAAGCGGATGCGAAAACCGGCGTTGTTACCGCAAGGGGCAATGTTCAAATTGATTATCCAGCCCGTCAAATTCAAGCCACAGCCGCCCAAGCACAGTATTTTAGCAAAGAAAAAAGGATTGTTTTGAGTGGCGATGTCTATGTTTTGCAAGAAGGAAATAGCTTGAGAGGAGAAACAATTGTTTATTTAATTGATGAAGGCCGGTTTATTGCCTTGCCGAAAAACAATCGCCAAGTAGAATCAATTTATCTAGTACCAGAAGATAATGCAGCCATCCCCGGAACACAACAACCGGCTGCGCCGCCGGCTTTTTAAAAAAGTCGATAGTTCATTGTCCTTCGTAAATTTTTCCCATGAATGTTGACTAATGACTTTTGACTTCTGACAAATGAAAATAAGGCTGGAAAACGTACATAAATTTTATGGAAAGCGCGTGATTGTTAATCGCGTGAGTATTTCTGTGGGGCAAGGAGAAATTGTGGGGTTGCTGGGGCCAAATGGGGCCGGTAAAACCACAACATTTTATATGACGACCGGCCTAATTAAACCAAATTCCGGCAAAGTTTGGCTGGATGAGCAAGATATTACAAACTTATCAATGCACAAACGGGCGCGATTAGGAATTGGCTATTTAGCGCAAGAAGCGAGTATTTTTCGACAATTAACAGTCAAAGAAAATATTTTGCTAGTGATGGAACAAACGGGGGTGCCAAGACGGCAATGGCAAAGACGTTTAGATTCACTGTTGCGGGAATTTCGCCTCGAAAAAGTCGCGTCAACACTGGGAATTCAGGTATCGGGAGGAGAACGCCGGCGAACAGAATTAGCGAGATCCTTAGCTGCTGGGCTCACCGGCCCGAAATTTTTACTGTTGGATGAACCGTTTGCAGGAGTCGATCCGATAGCGGTTGCCGAAATTCAACAAATTGTGGCCGGTTTACGCGACCGAAATATGGGAATATTGATTACCGATCACAACGTCCGCGAAACCCTTGCCATTATAGATCGAGCGTATATCATGCGCGATGGAGAAATTTTAGCTGCCGGCAGTGGCGAGGAACTTTACAGTAATCCTCTTGTCCGTCAGTATTACTTAGGCGACAGTTTTCAGCGTTAAATTAGGTCAAATGAAATTAACTTTATCCAAGTCTTTTGATTCTCTAAGCTGGCTGACTCCCAGAATTTCGGTGATGGATCGTTACCTGATGATGCAGCTTTTACCGCCCTTTTTGTTTGGGGTGGGGGCATTTTCATCGCTGGGGGTGGCGATTGGAACGATGTTTGATTTAATGCGAAGAGTCGCTGAATCGGGTTTGCCGATGATGATTGCGGTAAAAATTTTAGCTTTAAATTTACCTTTTTTCATCGGTTTGTCTTTTCCGATGTCGATGTTACTTAGCACTTTGCTAACTTATAGCCAGCTTTCCAGTAATAGTGAATTAATTGCTTTACGCAGCACCGGCGTTAGTATTTACCGATTAGTTTTGCCGGCAGTGTTAATGAGTTTGATTGTCACCGGCATGAATTTTGTTTTAAATGAATTGGTAGTGCCGGCGGCCAATTATGAAGCGGCTGTTACCTTAAAAAAAGCGATCAGAGAAGAAGCGCCAGATTTACCAGAAAGAAACATTATTTATCAACAATTTAATAAAGTCCCCCAAGAAAATGGAGAAAAAGAAGATGTCCTGAGTTATTGGCTTTATGCCAAAGAATATGATGGAAAAAAATTAAAAGCCTTAACAATTGTAGATTTATCCCAACCAGATTTTACCCAAATTTTAGTAGCAGAATCGGCAAGTTGGAACCCAGAGAACAATACAGCAAGATTTTTTAATGGAACCAGCTATTTAGTAGCGCCGGATGGGTCTTACCGTAATATTGGAAAATTCAGTGAGCAAGAGCTATTTTTTCCGCGTGCTGCTATTAATTTAGCGAGAAAAAAACGAGAGCCTAACGAAATGAATATTGTGGAAGCTCAAGAGTATTTAAAGTTGCTATTGCCCACCGGCGAAGAAAGAAAAATCCGCAAATTTATTATCCGCATTCAACAAAAGTATGCGCTACCTTTTGCTTGTGTGGCGTTTGCTTTGGTGGGGGCAACGATGGGCACTAAACCGCAACGGACGAGTAAAGCTACAGGTTTTGGGGTGTGTGTGTTGTTGGTGTTTGGATATTATTTATTGATGTCGGTGGGGGATGCTTTGGGGTTAAGTGGGGTAATGTCGCCTTATCTTGCCGGTTGGTTGCCCACGCTGTGCGGTTTTATCATGGGTATGGTCTTGCTGGTAAATTCTTCTCGTTAGCTGCAAGATTATGATATTGGGGATGGTTGAGTGGTGAGAAAGAAAAAAGAAGGATAATAATAAGGTAAGCATCTATAATTCGCAATTCCCCCATCCTAACGGCATCAGCGACCAAATTACCCATTACCAATTACCGATTATGTCACTAAACGAATTTTCAACAAAACTGCGCTATTTCCGAGCTAAGATTCGACCGCTTTCAAAACCTCTGGTTTGGATACCGGCACTGCTTGTTTTGCCGGCAGGTTATTTTTTGACAGAGTATTTGACTTCGCCAGAGGCGTTTTCTTTTTGGGAGGAGTGGCAAACCGAGCAGCAGACGGAAGCTGTTTCTGAGGCGGAAGTGCCGCAGGTAAAGGAGGAAAAACCCAAGGAGCAATCTAAGCAGCAAAATAAATTGCCTGGGGATCAAAAATTGATGGATCAGCTTCGATTGGCAAATGGTCAAGCAGCCGCACGGAATGGCACAAATGCGCCGGTGCCAAATCAATCACAGTCATTGCTGGAGGGGGGACAAGCTGGGGGTTTGGATTCGCTGTTGTTACCTGCGGGCGCTAGTTATAATCCGAGTTTGGGTATGAATGGGCTTTCTGGTAATAAGCAAGCTGGAACGCTGGTGCCGGTGAATCCTTTACAAGCGGCTTTGGAGAGATACCAGACTGTGCCTTCTGAGAATTCGGTGGCGGGGGGGATTCCTGCGGGGGTGGGGGTTTCTAATACGGGTACGGCAACGAGTAACCTGGATGCTACCGGCACGGTTCCTTCGAGTCCTAACCCTAATGGGGCGTCTTATTTGGAAGCTGCAACGGGTATGCCAACGACGCCGGTTTCTCCGTCGAGTCCGGCAATAAGCAGCGAACCGACAAATGCAACGAGTGTAACGACAGGCGCGCAAGGAAATTCTTATTCGTATTTAACCGGCTCTCAACCGGCGACTACTAACCCGGTGATGGCGAACCCTGTGCCGGTGGTGCAAGTTGTAACGCCAGCTTTGCAAAATAGTGGGAGTTTTTTACAGACTCCGGGGAATGCGACTGTCACGCAGCCGTCTGTGAGTGTTCCGCCACAGTCAACGGTGCCACAGTCTACGCCGCCGGTGACGCAGGTGCCGATGACTCCTGTGCCGGTGGGGCCGGTGAATTATGGGCCTTCGGCGGTTTCGGGGGGTAGTGCGCCGGGGATGCCGGGAACTGTGGGCAATTATGGGCAAGGTGTTTCGCCGATGAGTCCAGGTGTTGGGGTGGTGCAGCCGGTGATGCCTGCGGCGGGGAGTTATGGTTCTGCAACGTATCCAAATGTGCCTTCTGCAACGTCTAACCCTGGTTATCCCAGTAATTTCATTAATCCGGGGGTGCAGCCGGTTGTTCCTTCTCAACCAAATGGCCTACCTTCGGCGATTGGTGGGGGAAATATTAATACTTTTTCTAATCCTACGGGCAATCCGTAGCGAACAGAAACCCGGTAACTTTATCGAGTACCGGGTTTCTATGTTTGTTTAGCCAAAATGTTTGATGATGGCGTCGGCAAATTCAGAACATTTGAGGGGAGGTTCCACCGGCGGTTCCATTAAACGGGCTAAATCGTAGGTAACTTCTCGGTTAGAAATGGCATTGCCAAGACCTTTTTTAATTAAGTCGGCTGCTTCTTGCCAGCCCATATATTCTAACATCATCACACCGGAAAGAATGACGGAACCGGGGTTAATGCGGTCGAGGCCGGCGTGTTTGGGGGCGGTGCCATGTGTAGCTTCAAAAATTGCACAGCTATCGCCAATATTTGCGCCTGGGCCCATGCCTAATCCGCCGACAATGGCGGCAGCAGCATCGGAAATATAATCGCCGTTGAGGTTCATTGTGGCGAGGATGGAATATTCCGCCGGCCTGGTTTGAATTTGTTGGAAAATGCTGTCGGCAATGCGGTCATTTACCATGACTTTTTGTTTCCATTTGCCATCGCCGTGTGTTTCCCAAATGCTGTTTAAAACGCTTTCAACTTCTTGGCAAATTTTCTCTTTTTTCTCGGTCGTAAGTGAGTCGTAACCCGGTTCAATTTCGCGGGCGTTGTCTTCTATCGAAATATCAGGATTACGTTCTTTGTTGCTTAAAATCCATGATTCGCGTTCGGTGACGCATTGGCTGCGAAATTCTGTGGTAGCGACTTCGTAACCCCAATCTCGAAATGCACCTTCGGTGTATTTCATAATATTGCCTTTGTGAACTAATGTCACCATTTGTTTATTTTGGGGCAAACGAAGGGCGTTTAAAATGGCACTGCGGACAAGGCGTTGTGAGCCGGTTTTGCTGATAGGTTTGATGCCAATTCCTGAGTCGAGGCGTATTTGTTTATTTTTGTGTTCGGGGGAGTTGGGGATGAGGTCGTTGTTGAGGAGATTAATAATTTTGTCGCACATTTCTGTGCCTTGTTTCCACTCAATTCCGAGATAAATATCTTCGGTATTTTCCCGATAAATAATTACGTCTAATTTTTCGGGGTTTTTGTGGGGAGAGGGGGTGCCTTTGTAGTATTTGCAGGGACGAACACAGGAATAAAGATCGAATATTTGCCGTAAGGCGACGTTGAGGGAACGGATACCGCCGCCGACGGGGGTGGTGAGGGGCCCTTTGATGGCGACGCCGTATTCTTTGATGGCGGTGAGGGTGTCTTGGGGGAGGTATTGATAGGTGCCGTATTGTTCGCAGGCTTCGTCGCCGGCGTAGACTTTAAACCAGGTGATTTTGCGTTGGCCGGTGTAGGCTTTTTCGACGGCTGCATCAAGGACTTTTTGGGCTGCGGGCCAGATGTCGATGCCGGTGCCGTCGCCGCGTATAAAGGGGATGATGGGGTTGTCGGGGACTTGAGGTTGTCCGTTTTCAAAGGTGATTTTTTGGCCGGTTGTTGGGGAAGTTAGTTTTTCGTACATAGTTCTGTCTGATGAATCGTTTTTGATTTTATCGTTAGTTGGTGTCAAAAGCGAGATAGTGGTGATGATTTTTTTGTGGGGATGTTGTGGGGAGAGTTAGGGTTTTTTCTGTTAAAATTGTAACCATAAAGAAAGTTGGGCTATAAAAACAATAGATTTTAAAGGTTGTCTTTTTATAAAAGTACCGATGCTCTAATCCTTTGATACCCAGATATTATCCGACATAATCTGTTTGAGGGGTGAGGGATTTTTAACAATGCTTATAAACCCCAAAAAAGTACCTACATTAGTCCTGTTTATGATTAAATAAAATAAAAATATCTAAACCTAGTGCAAGTTAGGTTTTCTGTTCGGCTATAATAAACAAAATGTTCAGGAAATTATCACGATGGAAAACACACAAACAAAAACCGGCCTCTCTCGTAGTCAGCATCTTTGGATTGCCGGCACTCTTTGGACATTGGTAGGCACCGGCCTATTTATGATGGGTTTAGTATTTTGGTTTCATTTTCCCTATTTGGGGTTTTTAGATTCTAAGCATATTCTTGGCGGGATGGCGGCGTTGAGTGTGGGTTTAATTAAAGGCAAATTTATTTTAGATAAAACTGCCGGCAGAGTGATTGAAAGGGTGGAGGTTTTGCAAGAACCAAATCCGTTTAAAAGCGTGTTTCAAATGTTTGGCGGTAAAACAATTGCGCTGATTTTGGCGATGATTGGTTTGGGAGTAGTTTTGCGAATTGCTGGGGTGAGTTTTGAGGTTCGGGGGTTGGTTTATATTGCGGTGGGGATTGCTTTGTTGTGGAGTTGCCGGCGTTATTGGGTGGCTTCTTTTTCACCGGCTATACAAATAAAGGAGTAATAAGTTAATGAGTGTTTTGTTAGCAGAAAAAACTCTGGCAGAACTTGCAAAAATTGCCGGTTGGGTGGGATGGGGGGCTGGGGAGATTATTTTGGATTATTATTATGGAAGTAAGGAAAAGTTAGGGATTCAAAATAATAAGGATGGGCCGGTGACGGCTGCGGATTTGGCTGCAAATGAGTATATTTTAAAGCAGTTACGAATTGCTTGCGGTTCGCAGGAGTTTGGTTATTTAACTGAGGAGACTTATAAACTAGAAAAAGACAAGAGTTTTTTGCCTTTACCGCAGCCTTTTGTCTGGATTATTGATCCGATTGATGGAACACGAGATTTTATTGAACATACAGATAATTTTGCGCTGCATATTGCTTTGATTTACCAAAATAGGCCGGTGGTTTCGGTGGTGGCGTTGCCGGCTTTGGGTAAGCTTTATTCGGCTTATTTGGGTGGGGGTACTTTTGTAGAAAACCAGGAGGGAATAGCCAGACGTTTACCAGTTTTGGATGGCAAGGGAATTGAGGCTTGTTGTTTGGTGGGAAGTCGGACGCATCGCAATGAAAGATTTAATCAATTATTGAAAAGATTTCCTTGCCAAAATCAAACTTATGTGGGAAGTATTGGCTGCAAAATGACTTTAATTGCGGAAGGAAAGGCGGATGTTTATATTTATTTGTCGGGGAAAACGGGGGCGAAAGATTGGGATTTTGCGGCGCCAGAGTTGATTTTAACGGAGGCGGGGGGCCGGTTTTCTCATAGCAATGGGGGGCCGGTTCTTTATAATACGGGGGATGTGAGTCAGTGGGGTTGTTTGGTGGCGAGTAGTGGTAAGTTTCACGAGGATTTGTGCAGGGAGGCGGAGAAAATTTTGGCGGAATTGTAGGTTTTTTAACCGCAGCCTTTAGGCAGGCAGGATGCCTGCCCCACACGGATAGGGTATCTGCTACAGGCTGCTATAGGATGCGGTTTTTTTTAACCCCCTATAATCAAGGAGATAACTTATAATTTTGTGGCAATAACTGCATAAAATGGATCTCCCCCACCCATTCCTAACATTTGCAAAAAGGCGGGAACGGTGGAAGGGCGAAATATGATTTCGGGTTGGCTAAATCCGGGGACGGATTTAAAATAATTTTTGACTAATTCAACGCGGTTTTGTTCGCTACTGTCTCGCCATGCTTGGATGGCTTTTTGATAAAACATTCGATTGGAAAAGCTGATGATGGCGATTCCACCAGGTTTTAAAATACGGTGGATTTCGTGAAAGATGGCTTCTGGATATTGCAAATATTGTACGGAAACGCAGTTTAAAACGGCGTCAAAATCGGCATCGGGAAGGGGAAGTTTTGGGTTTTCGTTGAGGTTTTGCAGAAAATAATGATTGAGTCGCCGGTTTTTTGCGAGTTCTTCTTCATTCATTCCATGTCCTTCTACATGGGCAAATTCTATGTCGTCTGGTAGGTGTGATACCCAGCTACTCATCATGTCAAAAATGCGGGTGTTTGGTTTAAGACGTTCGCGGTAAAGTTCGGTGAGTTGATCAATAAAGTTTTCGTCAACATGGGTAACAAATCGCGGATCAGCATAAAATTGGGTGTCGTCGGTGTCGTCTAGCTTTGTCCGCTGCGTGGGGTTGAGGTTCATGGTTGTTAAGTTTTATTGCAAATAATATCTCTTTAATAATAGCGTAGCGGTGAGTGTGCAAGAAAAAATGACGTAACTGCTAAGGATGGTGGGCGTAATTTTGAAGTTAAATTTAATTTTTTGGTTATAAAATAGAAGCAGAAAAAGTGGGGCGAGGGGGATAAAATACCGACCTTGGATGCCTTGAATTATTTGGGCACCTACGGGCATCCATGATAAATATAGCATGGTGGCGATGAATATGCTATTGGAAATTAGAATAATTATTAGCAGAATTTTTTGGGGTAAGGTAATAATAATGTTGGGCCGGTTGCTGTTGGTTGCTGTGGCGATTAATAGTATTCCGTAGGTTAGTAAATGAGGTTTTGGTAAGGCGGTGTCTATCCATCCCAGCCGGCCTATGAATTGTTCGAGATAGTCTTTTCCATAGGTGAAGAATGTTCGGAAATTAATCTGGAAATATTGCAGGGGATGGTTGAGAATGTAGGCTAGTTGGCCGGTGGTGGAAACGTTGGCTACTCTGAGGTTTAGGCTGGAAACGTTGAGGTGTTTTACGAGGCTATACCAGAGGAGAATCAGGCCGGTGTTTAATAGCATAATTGTGATGAAAGTTAGCCAGTATTTTTTGGTGTTAGTAAATTTTTTGATGGGAATGAAGAGAAAGATAAATAATAGGGGAAAATATGAGCCAAGTTTGGAGAGAGAAAGTAAAATAGAGATGGCGGTGAGAAGAAATATATCGTTTTTTTGGATAGTTTTTTCTGGGTTGAGGGCTAAATTTAAAATCAGGGAAATGAGGAGGAAAGATAGACCGTTTGTGATGGCGTCGGCGGAGAGGGAGGCGGCTTGAAATAAGGACATTGGCATTAAGGCTAAGAGAAATAGCCATATTTTGCCAAGGGGGGCTATTTTGATGGCGAAATAAATGCAGATTATCCAGATAATAAGGTTTGTTATTCTGCCGAAATATAAAAGGATGACTGGGGGGAGGTGAAAGAGTCTTCCTATGGTGATTCCGATGGCTTGGGGGAGGTAGGAAATGGGGGAATATATGGCGGAGTTGGGAAACCGAACAAAGACGCGATTTTGTGGGTTTAAGGGTATGTTTAGTTTGGCGAGGATGTTGGAGAGTTTCTGTTTTCTTTCGGGGTGATATTCGAGTTGCAGTTGGGAAGTTTGTTTGGCGGTTTTTACAAGGCTTTTGGGTAGCATTCCGCCAACGCATAGGGTGGCAGGTAGATAGGTTTCAAATTGGTGACCGTAGCAGTCTGTAATTTGTTTTTTGGCGATAATTTCTCCTTGGGAAATTTGAAAGGAACGGTAAAAGTGTTGATATTCTGCTTCTGCTTGAAAGGGGGGTGTTATTAAAAGGAAGATTAAGCCAAAAGTTAGGGCGATGGCGACGAGGACGTTTTCGGGGAGTTTGAGGTTTGGTAAGGAAAGTTTCATGGAGATTTTACCAATATCTTTTGAAGAGAATTAAGGTGGTTATGGTAGAGGAAAAGATTGTGTAGGAAGCAAGCAGGAAGGTGGGTAGTTTGAAGGGTATTTTGATTTTTTGATTGTATAGCAATAGGAAAAAGAGGGGGGCAATGGGGATAAAATACCGGCCTTGTACGCCTTCTATGAGTTTTGCTCCTACGGGTGTCCAGGTTAGATACATGGCAAGGGCTATTAATAGGCTGTTGAAAGTTGCTATCAGGAATATGATTATTTTTTGATAGAAAGATAGCAATATTTTGCTATTCAAACTTGTGATAGCAACGAGTAAGAGAATGGTGAGATAAGATGCTATTAAAAATGGGGGCAAAGTGGTATCTAACCAACCTAGCCGGCCTATGAATTGTTCGATGCCAAAGTTTCCGTATTTTAGAAGGGAATTTATTAGGATAGTGGCAAATTCTATGGGGTTTTTTAAGATGGAGGCTAGTTGCAAATTTGGGGAGACTGGAGCCCCCTCATTGAGGGGTACATAAACGGTAGTTTTTACGAGGATAGACCATGCTGCAAGAGGGGTAAAGGTTGTGGTTAAGAGTAAGGCGAAGGTTGTCCAGTATTTTTTGGGGGTTTCAAGTTTGGAAATGGGGATGATTAAGAATAAGAAGAGGAGACTAAAATAGGCGGATTTTGAAAGTCCTAATAAGATGGATAGGATGGCTAAAGCGATAATTTGGCGGGTTTGCACAAACTTGGTTTCGGAAAAGCTAAAGTTTAAAATTGTGGCAATGAATAAAAATGATAGGCCGTTGGTGAAGGCGTCGGCGGAGAGGGAGGCTGCTTGAAATAAGGACATGGGAGTTAAGGCTAGTAAAAAAATCAGCCATTTGTAAAAGGGGATAATTTTAATGGTTAGGTAAATTAGGGTTGTCCATGTTAAAAGGTTAGATAGCCGGCCTAAATATATTAATACAATTGCTGGCTTTTTTAAGAGTCTGCCGGTTGCCATTCCCAAGGCTTGGGGTATGTAGGGAACTGGGGAATATATGGCTGTGTTGGGAAAGGAAACAAAGCGGCGATTTTTTGGGTTTAGGCGGTAGTTTAGTAAGGGAAGAAGATCGGCTGGATCTTGTTTGTTTTCTGGCTGAAATCGTAATTCTACATTTGATGAGTTTTTTGCTGTTAAAAAAACGCCTAGGGGTAAGGTTCCTCCGACGCAAATGCTGTCGGGTTTTGTGGTTTCTCTGCCGTGACAGTCGGTGATGTTTTTTTGGGAAATTAATGTTAGTTCGGAGATTTGATAGGAACGAAAATAATGCTGATATTCGTCGGCTACTTGAAAGGGTGGGGTGATTAGTAGGTAGAGGCTTCCGAATATTACGGCTATTAGGGAAAAGGTTTTTTCTGGGTGTTTGAGTAGGTTGGTTTTTGGCATGGTAGGTTTTTTATTTAACCGCAGATAAACGCAGATGAACGCAGATGAATACTGATGTTTTTTAGGGTTCTAGGATTTTGTGGATGGGGATGCGGGGGATGTTTGTGACGTCGTAGTTTATGGCTGCTAGTAAGGATTGAAAGCCTAGGATGATGGGGAGGGATGCTAACATTACTGTTCCGCTTGTGGCGGGGATGTTTTTTGTTAGGCTGAGATGCCAGTTATAGATGCCAAAAATTGTACCTAGGGTGATTAGAATTATGGCGGCTATGAGTTCAACTGAACCGATGTTAAAGTCTCTTAGAAAGTAGTTATAGAAGATTCTTTTGAATATTCGTTTGATGTATTTTCCGGGGAATGTTAGGATGATTCGGCTGATTTTCATTTGGCTTTTTTCGTCTTCATATTTGGCTGCCATTGGAAGGTCATAGACGACGGCGCGGATGGTGTTTAGTCGAAATAGCATATCGCTTTCAAAGAAATATCTTTTGTCTATTTTGTGGAGGGGAAGCATTTTTAGGACGCTGCTATGTATTGCGGTGTAGCCGTTTGTTGGGTCCATTATGTCCCAATATCCGCTGGCTATTTTGTTGATGAATGATAGGCCGGCGTTTCCTATTAAACGCAGTTTTGGCATGGAGGTTATTAGGTCGAGGTCAAAGAATCTATTGCCTTTTACATAGTCGGCTATTCCGTTTTTTATGGGTTTGATAAATTGGGGTATTAAGGCGGGTTCCATTTGTCCGTCGCCATCGATTTTTATGATGATTTTTGCGCCGTCTGCTATGGCTTCTCGGTATCCTGAAATAACAGCGCCTCCGACTCCTTTGTTTGTGCTGTGGAAGATGATTTTTATTCGGGGGTCTTGGGTGTTTTTTTGCACATAGAGGCCGGTTTTTTCTGGGCAATCATCGTCTATTATGTAGATGTTATGCACATCGGGGGGAATTTTAGAAAGGACTTCTAAAATGTGTTTTGTGACTCGGTAGCAGGGGATGACTACGGCGATTTTTTGCATTTATTTAACCGCAGATGTACGCAGATGTACGCAGATGAATAGGATGGTTTTTTGGGTTTATTTGTTTGGTTTCCAAGCGGTGACAAGAAAGAGGGGAAATAGGTTGAAGTATAGGGGGACGAATGTGCGGCGTGTTGGTTTGAAGCCGTTGGCTTTTAGGTAGGTTTCTACTTGGTAGCCGGTGTGGTAATGATCTTCGGGTTTTGTGATGTTAAATATTTTACGCAATAAGACGTAAACCCAGTTTTCTGTGGGGAGGGATGTTAGTAATATTCCGTCGGGTTTTAACCACCGACTTAAGGCTGTCACCGGCACTGATAAGTCCTGAAAATGCTCTAAGACGTCGGCTGCTATAATTACATCAAAAAACTCATCGGGAATTTCGGCAATGGCTATATCTTGTTTGATAATTTTGACGTTTGGCAGTTGATATTTCTCTACGACTTGTTTGGCTTCGCTGTCTTCTAAGTCGAGAAAAAATACGCGGTTAAATATTTGGGTGAGGGTGGGTAAGAATACTCCACCACCACCCCCAAAGTCTAGGCAGTTATCTTTGGCTACCGGCAATTTTTTGAGGTGATGATGAATCATTTTTAATCGCATCCAAAATACCTCGCGCACCGGCCAGTAATTTGAGTAATATAAGGTAGGGACTCGATCTGAGTCGGTGGCGATATGGCGGAGAAAGTTGCGCTCTATTTCCAGAAACATAAAACGGGCCGGTGGTTGTTGAACTTTGTTAGATAAGTTTTCAGCAGTTTACCATGTTTGCCGGCCTTTTTCTCGATGCACAAGACAAGTTTTTTACTTACTTAATCCCTCAATTGACAAAACCTGTAATTGCGATGCCCAGGTTTGGATCGCCTCCTGATTTTCATATTCTAAAGCGACGCGAGCAAAGGTAAAATTAAGCAACGCTTCCCACTGCACCGGCATTAATTCATCTACTAAACAAATTTCCGGCTCTTCTGTCATATCAAAATCTTCTTGTGAGAGCAATTCCATCGTTATGGCTGATAACATTAACTCGGCATCCTCCCTGGAAATGCCGCTAGTATCCAGCAGCAATGTAATTTCTGCTTTGCGCGGATGAGACAAAATTGTTTTCAACAACGGTGCTAAACTTTCAAACAAATTTTCTTCACTTTGATTCCAGTCGGGAAAGCCAATGAGATTAATTTGGCGCAAATTTATCGTTTCAGGAAGCAGTGACAATTGCTTTTCCACATACATTTTTTTTAGCTGTTGTTGATACCAACTCACTACCCGTGTATAAGTACCAGGATGAACTAAGGTTAACTGATAATTTTTTCGCTGTTTATATTCCTGTTCGAGTTGCGGATAATTTGGCAAAGCTTCTTGGCGCACAAAAAAGAAAAGGTTTTGCGCGTACCAGGCTTTCACTTTTTCATTATTCCAAATTTTATCTCGCAAACAATCAACCACTACATAGCCTTTTTTCTCAAACAATGTCACCCAGTAATCTTGCCATTGTTCATTGATGTGACCGTCGCCTCCTTGAAATGGAATTGCGGCTGAAAATAATACAACTTCTGCCAATTCTGTCAAGGAATATACAAAATTTTCGGCGCAATTTTCAGGTAAATGTTCTGCTACTTCCAGCGAAACTGCTAAATCAAATTTACGGTTAATTTCCAGCGGTTTTTTTAAATCGCGGGCTAAAAATTCAGAGGGAGAAATCTTCAACATAGTCATGTCTACATACTCTCCATCCATCCCCAAACAGTCTTTGACTCCCAACTCTTTAAAAACCGATAACCAAGTTCCAACCCCGCAGCCTACATCGGCCACGCTTTGCGGTTGAATATACTCTAAAACTAGGGGGATTGTTTCGCGGGCCGAAAGTAGAGAACCTTCTTGCTGCCACTCATAAAAATTTTTGGTATAAAGCTCTTTTTCTCTCATTTTATTTTCCCCTAATGTCGCCTTTTTTGTTATTTATTAATATACCTATTTTTGGCGGGTTATGTCAATTTTAAAACTTTCACCTTTTACCGGCCATCGCCCTGCAACTGCGCGAAGAAGCCCTACAAGGCATCTCCATTGCGACCAAAAACCCTTTTCTCACATCCTCAACCAAATTCTCGCTAATCTTTCCTAAGACAGGCCGGCCCTCTGGCTAAAATCCCTCATATAGGTCATGGCGTCGCACCGGCTTTTATGCCAAAATAGTACGCATAAAAACCATTGTTTTTATTTCTTTCTAAAAAAGCCAAAATACTACGCACTCTAACTAAATGCCTGCCCATTCAAAATCTCCGGTTAATTAATTGCACAATTAGTAAAGGATAAAATCAATAATATGCAATTAAACTGCTATCAAGTCAAATTCCCTATGAAACTCCTATTGTGCCGGGGATGTCGGCGGTGGTTTCGGTGAGGGTTCGGTAGGTTTTATTTAACCGCAGATAAACGCAGATAAACGCAGATGAATAGGATGGTTTTATGAGGTTGAGTTTGCAAGGTTTGAGGCCGATTTTGCGCTCTTTTGAGTCTCGAAATTTTAGACTTTTTTTTATGGGGCAGGGCATTTCTTTGATCGGTACTTGGATTACTCAAGTTGCAAGTATTTGGCTAGTTTACCGCCTTACTCATTCAGCTTTGCTGTTAGGTTTGGTGGGGTTTGCTAGTCAGTTTCCTAGCTTTTTTATGTCTCCCTTTGCCGGCATTTTTGTAGACCGCTGGAACCGGCACCGCATTTTAATTATTACGCAAGTGCTTTCGATGTTTCAGTCTTTGGCGTTGGCGTGGTTGGCGTTGACAGGAGTTATTAGCATTTATCAAATTATTATTTTAAGTGTTTTTCAAGGACTTGTAAATGCTTTTGATGTGCCGGCACGCCAAAGTTTTGTCACGGAAATGGTGGAGAAAAAAGAGTATTTGGGGAATGCTATTGCTTTGAATTCTTCTCTGTTTAATGGGGCGCGATTAATTGGGCCGGCAATAGCGGGTTTATTATTAGCGGCTGTTGGGGAAGGCATTTGTTTTTTAATTGATAGCGTGAGTTATATTGCAGTAATTTATTCGCTTTTAGCAATGCAGTTAAAACCCCGAAAAATTGCCCCCACAAATTCCCGCCCCTGGCAACAATTGAAAGATGGTTTTGTTTATGCCTTTGGCTTTCCTCCCATTCGAGCAATTTTATTTCTCTTGGCATTAGTAAGCTTTGTTGCTATGCCTTATACCATTTTAGTGCCGGTTTTTGCTACCGAAATTTTGCATGGAAATTCTCAAACTTTAGGATTTTTAATGGCCGGTTCTGGTTTAGGGGCTTTTTGCGGTGCTATTTATTTAAGTTCGCGGCAAACTGTGCGGGGTTTAGGCAAAATTATCGCCTTTGCACCGGCCATTTTAGGCATAGGATTAATCGGATTTTCTCTGTCGCGTAATTTTTGGTTTTCTTTTCTTATGATGCCCGTCATTGGATGCGGCATTATTTTACAAGTCGCCTCCAGTAATACCCTTTTACAAACCATTGTAGAAGATGATAAACGCGGACGAGTGATGAGTTTGTTTACCATGTCTTTTATGGGAACCGTACCGCTGGGAAACTTAGCTGGCGGCACTTTAGCGCACTATATTGGTGCCCCAAATACATTAACTTTAGGCGGGATTTGCTGTATGATAGGCGCTTTTATTTTTGCTAAACAACTGCCCCGTTTAAAACCTTTCATTTTGCCGATTTATACAAATCTCGGTATTATTCCTGAAAAACCTTCCCCAGAGGTGCCGGAGTCGAAACAAAATATTTCTTAATAGGGAAAGCAAAAAAGCAAATTTTGGCTAAAATAACCGCCAGAATATAACCCAAATTGTACCCTACGGATTGCAATATTGACACATTCCGGGGTCTGCCGTTTTTATGCCATCAGGAAACAATTTCTCTTGACAAAACTCGCATTTTTTGCATTGATAAACTACAGATTTTGTCAGGTGAGTTGGCAAATTACACAAACTGCAAGGTAAGCCTTTTTTGCGTTCGATAATTTCAAATCCAGGGCAAGAACATTGCGGGCAAACTGTCTTAATTTTTTCAATTAAATTCCGCGTGGCGCGTTCAATTGCTCTCATGCGTGTGGGGTTGTACATCGCTCGCATATCCGTTTCAATATGCACAGCACCGGCAGATTTTTTTAAGGCATAATTCACCGCATCGCTGAGGTTTTCGGGCGTGATGATGCCTTTGATAATTTCACCTTGGCCGGTGGCCGATTCGCCAATAATAACTACTAATCCATGTTCCGGAAAACCGGCTTTTTTGGCAAATTTTTCTGCTTCTTCTAAATTGTTGACAAGTTCGTGGCTGTAGTTAGTATCAGTTGTGAATTCTTCTCCGATAATTTCCAGGTTGTTTTCTTTATCTAAAAATAAAACAATTTCCCGGTTATGAGGCAAAAAGGGAATCGCTGGATGGGGGCCAAAACTTCCCTCGCTGGCAATTCCTAGGGATGTGCCGGTTATTTCCATTGCTTTTTCAGCCTTTGCTCTGGCTGCTTCAATTTGTGTTCCCCGGCGTTTCACATCTCTGCTGAAAGTTCCGAACAAATCGGTATTAAAGTTATCAGGAATAACCGTTTTTAAAAGCAATTCTTGTTCCACAAGGGGAGCAATAGCTTGTTCTTTTTTGTGCATCGTGGCGATGACAGCGGTGCGGTTTTTAAATAACGAGAGTGAGGTCATAGCGGGGTAAAATTAAAACATTAATTATTACTATACAAAATTCTTGAAAAATGATAAAACTGAATTATAATACAAGAAACCCATTTGAAAAAGTAGCCAGGAAAAATGACAACGGTAGTAGATATTGGGACGTTGATTGAACGCAGACCAGAAATTCGGGGAGGCCGGCCTATTATTGCCGGTACTGCAACTTCTGTCCGTAGTATTGTTGTATTATACAAGGAAGGTTTAAACGCAGAAGAGATTGTTTCACAAAAAGATCACCTCACTCTAGCACAAGTCTATGCGGCCTTGACTTATTATCATGCTAATCGAGAAGAAATTGAGGAAGATTTGGCAGCAGAGGAGGCGGAGTATTGGCGTTTAGCAGCATTACACGGTAGAAAAAAACACATAAAACTATGACTGAGATTCGTTTATATTTGGATGAAGACTCTAGGCGTAAAGCACTCTTCCAAGCTTTACTCTCTCGTGGCGTAGATGTTATTACTGTATCAGAAGCGAAAATGCTGGGACGCAGTGATGAAGATCAACTAAATTGGGCGTTAGTAAATAATCGTGTGATTTACACCTTTAATATGAGAGATTTTTACCGGCTGCACACGACTATTTTGCAGGAGGGAGGAACTCATGCCGGCATCATTCTAGGCTTCCAGAAAACTTTCTCAGTAGGCGCACAAATGCGGGGAATTATGAGATTAATTGCTGCTAAATCTGCCGAAGAAATGCAAAACTCTCTGGAATTTATAAGTGATTGGATAGAGGATTAAAGATGATGAAAAAACAATCTTTACAGGGAGATAAAAAGTGACCGTTCAAGACGACCGGCGAGAAAAAGAACTCATCGCCTTATTCCAGCTAAAAAAACCTCAGAACGCCACCCGCAGCGGTACTGACGCTATACTCGATTTAAATGGTTTAGAAATACCCTTTGAATTGAAATCCACCACAAGCTCTTCTGTAACAACGGTTCGAGATTTTGGCTTAGATCATATTAAAAAGTGGCAGGGCAAACATTGGTTGTTTGGCTTTTACAATAAGGAAGGTACAGAACTGAAATACTGCCTTTATGCTTCTCCTTTAGCGATGGCTAAATGGATTAGCGAGAAGGAAGCCTATATATTATCGGATTATAAATTAGCCCAAATCACCCCCGAATTGCTTACCATTGATATTCTTTATGAAATTATCGGACAAAAAGATTCGTACACTCTTGAAGACGCTAAAAGTATCCAAAAAAAACAGTACACAGCCCAGCAGTATCGTGCAAAAATGGATTTGCCAAACGCCTACTCGCCTCAAAAAATGCTTGCCATTTTAAAAGATAGATGCCGCTATTTAATTGAACGGGGATCAACTTTAAATAATCCGCACATTTTAGCATCTTATTTTCAAGGCTGGGAGCAAATTACAACCAATCACGCCCAACGTTTGCGAGAACTTGTCCGCGATGCACTTCAAGATAATACCCCCCAAAGAGATCGCGCAACCTGATAAGCCATCGGCGGAGGAACGGCATTACCAATTTGACCTAAAGCCATATAAACTGCACCGGCAATCGGCCAAGAATCAGGAAATCCTTGCAGAATTGCACAGTCAGGAACAGACAATCTAAAATGATTATTCTCTGGAACAAATAAACGCGCTTTTTCACGATCTAGCGCTACTCCATTCGGCCAAATTTGCAATTTTTCCCAGATTTTTTGAGCCGAAACACTGCTTAAAATAGACGTCGTATGACGCGGGCCGGTTAACGAACTCCGCAGCGTCGGTGCTAAAGTATCAAATCCGATATCTGGCAATCCTAATGCTTCGCGTACTCCCATACAACGCTTTAAAAGCTGTGACTCAGTGAGAAAAGAAAATAAATTCAGTTGCACTGATTCTTGTCTCTGAGAAGCCGCTACATTTTCCCAAGCATAAGTTGGTTTTGGTATCTCATATTTTTCTGCAATTTTTTCATCTCGAAAACCCACAAAGAAAACCCGTTTTCTAACTTGCGGTATTCCAAAATCCGAAGCATTAAGAATAAACTTAGTTAACTTATATTTGCCGGCCAGTGGTGCTTCTATAACTTCCTTCACATATTGATTAAATTTTTCGCTTGCCAAAGCTGTAACATTTTCCGCAACAAAGGCGAGAGGTTCAACTTCCAAAACAGCACGAATAAACTCAGGAAACATATCGCGGCTGTCTTCCCTTCCTTTTTGACGACCGGCAATTGAAAAAGGCTGGCAAGGTGGGCCCCCTTGGATAACATCAACTAACCCCCGATATGGCCGCCAATTTACTTTTGTCACATCGCCTTCTTCCCCAGCAAATACTTTCCAATTTGGGCGAACATTACGCAAAGTCACCCCAGCGCCGGCCAAAATATCGTAAGAAGCAACATGAGAAAATCCTGCTCTCTCAAAGCCAAGATCCAACCCGCCACCCCCGCTGAAAAGCGACAGCGCACGAATTCCATTTCTAGGCAATTGTGGCATTAAATCTTCAGGATTTAAGCGCGGAATATTAACAGCATGAATTGGCTTTTTCCCTTCTCCCCGCAGCGCGTTTGCTTTAGCTTTGCTTGATTTTTTAGAACGCTGTCTGTAAATCTCTCTTTGCTCTTCTGTAATTTCCCAACCCTGATAAGCTGACATAATTCAAACCTCTTTACTCAACTTTCCTTTACCCAACATTTTATTATTTCTTCGGCTCGTTCCATCGCTTTATCTAACAACCTAACACGACATTTTTAACATTGCACTATTCCCGAACCCACCCCAACCACCCTGAAACCCATCATAGTCACTGGTTCTTCAAAAAAAACACCGGCCTCTGGTATTATTTAAGACAAAATATGGCAAAATATTCAGTATTTCTACTGGTGCCAAAATGAATAAGACAGGTGACAATAAAAAACAGTTAAGCAATTATTTGACATCTATCTATGGATAGAAAAACGCCTCGCCTTTTTATGTTTGTCCTCGCTTGCAGTGCTGTGGGAGTCGTCCTCGGAGGAACTGCCAGCCAAGCCGAAATCAACCAATGTCAAGCGGCTCCCAGCCTCAGCAATGAATGCCTCACCCAAGATCCTCTCTACAAAACTGTGGAAGGCATGAGCGTAGGTTTATTGGCAGGTGCCGGTGCCGCCCTGGGTGCCACCGTCGAGATATGGAAAAAGAAAATTTGAACTAATATAGCATTCCTAACCTCACAGAAACCCGTTTTATTAATCAAGCGGGTTTCTTAACTTTTTGACGAGACCGGCAGCCCAGAAATTTCTTGCTTATCTTTGTACACTTGTTCCAGCAGTTTATCAACCTGCCGAAGCTCAGAAAAACGACCGCGTTCTTTAAATAAATTTTTAGCTTTTTCTAAAGGCGGGATCGCTTCATTTGTTTTACCTTGTTTCCACAAAGCCACGCCCAAATTATAAAGCGCATCTGGATAATTCGGATTAATTTCTGTGGCGCGGCTATAGTGTTTGGTCGCTTCTTCCCACCGGCCTTGTTCTGCGCTAACACTTCCCAACGCATTATAAGCCACCGCATAATCAGAATTCAAACGAATTGCCTCTTGATATTCCGTCACCGCCTCCTCAAATTTCCTTTGAGCCGCCAGAGCATTTCCTAACTTATAATGCCAGATTGGATCATTTTTTCTTAGTTCGAGAATCTGCCGAAAAACGGCCTCAGCCTCCGCATATTTATTTCTCTCAAAAAGGTCATTGCCTTTTTGAATCAAAAACTGTAATCGCTGTTGAGGATTAAGTTTTTCCAAATCAGGATCTTCTTGTTCTTCCTGCTTAGGTTCTTCTGGCTTGGCGTTTTGTTTTTGAGTATAAAATTGAGACTCCACCGGCACCGCAAAAACCGGCAAAACCGGCCCCATCACCCCCCAAGTTATCCCTCCCCACAACAGCGCCACTGCGGGAAAGAAAATTGATTTTTGTTTGTAATTTCGCTGCATAAACCCCTCAGACTGAACCATTTATTTTATGATAGCGCCCTTGTTGCCGGTTGTTTTTTCCAAAAATGATAAAATATAGCTGATCAAAAAACAACCCTCATAAAAGTTTAAGCCGGTGACACCCACAACAGAAAACGCCAACTTTGAAACGAAACTATTTCCCGTTGTTTTACAAGAAGAAGGACAGATATCTCTACCTGCCGCAGTGCGGGAACATCTCAACCTCAGCCAAGGAGATAGACTAACCATTATTCAAGTCGGCAGACTTGTATTGCTGACCGCAAAACCGCCTCAAGTTCCCCAACTCATCGATCAGATTGTAGATTTAATGGAAAATGAAGGTTTAGAGTTGAGTGATTTGTTGGCCGGTTTAGAAGACGAACGAAACGCGATTTGGCAAGAGCAGCAAAATAATGCGTAGAGTTTTTGCCGATTCTAGTATTATAATCGCTGGGGTCGGTTCGCGCACGGGTGCGAGTCGGGCTGTGCTGACAATGGCTGAAATAGGCTTATTTAAACTTCTGGTTTCCCAGCAGGTTTTAGAGGAGTGTAAGCGTAATTTACGCAAAAAATTACCCGCAGCTTTACCCGATTTTACCCAGCTTTTAGATGCTATAGATCCAGAAATTTTGCCGAATCCACCCCAAATAGAATCGCAACAGTATCATCCTATTATCGAAGCAAAAGATGCCCCAATTTTAGCGGCGGCTGTCTTAGCTAACCCTGACCGGCTACTTAGTTTAAATACAAAAGATTTTACGGCTGAAGTCGCAGCCCAAACTAACTTAATTATTCAAACCCCGGCTGAGTTTGTAAGAGAAATTCGCTCAATTGTAGAAAGGGAAATGTAGCAGGTTAGATTAATTAACCCAACCTGCTGATTTCCTTAAGCGCCTTCGCGTAACTTATCTAAAACGCTGCGATCTTCGAGAGTAGAAGTATCACCGGCCACCTCTTGACCAGCAGCCAGACTCCGCAAAAGCCGGCGCATAATCTTACCAGAGCGAGTTTTTGGCAACGCCTCCGTAAAGCGAATTTCACCCGGACGAGCTATCGCCCCAATCTCACTCACAACGTGCTGCTTAAGTAGCTTATTCAACTCCTCACTAGCCGTCGCGTTGCCTTCCAACGTAACAAACGCTACAATTTCCTCACCCTTGAGGTCATCCGGTTTGCCCACCACAGCCGCCTCAGCAACCGACGGGTGAGAAACCAAAGCAGACTCAATTTCCATCGTCCCCAGACGATGACCGGCCACGTTAATCACATCATCCACACGGCCCATCACCCAGAAATAACCATCCTCATCGCGCCGTGCCCCATCACCGGCAAAGTATAAATACTGCCCATCCTTCGGCGCAATATGTTCCCAATAAGTGCGACGGAAACGATCCGCATCTCCATAAACAGTCCGCATCATCCCCGGCCAAGGATGCTTAATTGCTAAATACCCGCCTTCATTGTCACCCGCTGGGTTGCCATCAAGATCCACCACTTCCGCCAAAATACCAGGGAAAGGAAGCGTCGCCGAACCTGGTTTCGTAGGAATAGCCCCCGGCAATGGGGTAATCATAATACCCCCGGTTTCCGTTTGCCACCATGTATCAACAATCGGACAGCGCTCACCACCGATAATCCGATGGTACCACATCCAAGCCTCCGGGTTAATCGGTTCACCAACCGTACCCAGCAAGCGTAACGAAGATAAATTGCGCTTATTCGGGTGATGCTCACCCATTTTGATAAAAGCACGGATGGCGGTCGGAGCAGTATAGAAAACCGTCACGCCGTATTTTTCAATTACATCCCAGAAACAGCCAGGGTTTGAGGCTCGCGGTGCACCTTCATACATGACGGTGGTGGCACCGTTGGAGAGAGGGCCATATATAATGTAGCTGTGGCCTGTGATCCAACCCACATCGGCTGTACACCAGTAAACATCCGTATCTTGGAGGTCAAAAATCCACTTGGTCGTGATGTGAGTATATAAATTATACCCAGCGGTGGTATGGACAACGCCTTTGGGTTTGCCGGTGCTCCCAGAAGTATAAAGTATAAACAGCAAATCTTCGCTGTCCATTGGTTCAGCGGGGCAGTCGCCAGAGACGCCTTGCTGCAAGTCGTGCCACCAATGGTCGCGTCCGGGTTCCATGTGGACTTGCTGGCCGGTGCGTTTGACCACGAGTACATCTTTGACGCTGGGAACGCCTTCGGAAAGGGCTTTATCCACTTGCTCTTTGAGGGGAACGGTGGCATCTTTGCGCCAGCCGCCGTCTGCGGTGACGACGAGTTTGGCTTCTCCGTCAATGAGGCGATCCCGCAAGGCTTCCGCGCTGAAACCGCCAAAAACAACGCTGTGGGGAGCTCCAATGCGGGCACAAGCCAGCATGGCAATGGCGGCTTCGGGGATCATCGGCATATAGATCCCGACGCGATCTCCTTTTTTGATGCCGAGTTGTTTGAGGACGTTGGCAAACTGGCAGACTTCGCGGTGCAGTTGGGCGTAGGTGAGGGTGCGCGAGTCTCCGGGTTCGCCTTCCCAGATGAGGGCGGCTTTGTTTTTGCGCCAAGTGGTGAGGTGCCGGTCGAGGCAGTTGTAGGATATGTTGGTTTGGCCGCCGGTGAACCATTTGGCGAAGGGTGGGTTTTCCCAGTCGAGGACGCTTTCCCAAGGTTTAAACCAGTGTAGTTCTTTTTCGGCGAGTTCTGCCCAAAAGGCTTGGGGGTCGGCTTTGGCTCGGTTGTAGAGTTCTTGGTATTGTTCTAGGCTTTTGATGTGGGCGTTTGCTGAGAATTCGGGGCTGGGATCGAAGTGCCGTTTTTCTTGGAGGATTGATTCTATTGTCGGTTGTGACATTTTTGTTTTTTTGGATCTGCGGTTTCTCTTTTTACTATTTTTTGCACCTTTTGCGACAAAAATATTTGAAGTTTTTTAAAGTTCTCTGGGGTTGGGGCCGGCTGTGGGGGTTGGGTTGGTTTGTGTTAACATTGTAGTTATATTTTTGTTTAAAATATGGGGTTTAATTTTATGGAAACCGGCATCGCTAAAGTAACGGCTGATAGAAAATTAGAGTTGCCCGAAGAATTGCAGCAGAAACTTAATCCTTTAACGGAGTATGAAGTTTCCCTCAGCGATGATGAAATTGTTTTGAAAAAAATTGAAAAACCTGTGGTAGATTTAGATAAATTTCTGCTGGAACTTGAGCAACTTGAACTTGATCCCGATCAACCGAGTTTAGAAGAAATTAGTCAAATTGTCAAAGAAGTGAGAAAGGATTTATGGTCTAAAAAATGAAAGTTGTTTTAGATGTTAATGTGTGGGTTTCTGCTTTGCTGTGGGGGGGTGTGCCGGCTCGAATATTTGCTTTAGCACGAAATCAACAAATCACTATATTTGTTTCTGAACCTTTGTTGATTGAGTTAGAAACTACCTTGAGGCGCTCCAAATTTCAGCAACGAATAGAACAGCGAGGCTATACTGTGGAGTCTTTGCTGTTTGTAACAAAGGCTCTTTCTCAAATGTGTCCGACAATTTTGGTGGAGGTTCCCCAATTGCGGGATCAAGATGATGCGAAAATATTGGCTGCGGGGGTGGCTGCGGGGGTGGAAGTTATTGTCACCGGCGATCTTGATTTACTCACGCTTATTGAATTTCAAAATATCGCTATTCTCACCCCGCATCGTTTCCTAGACTGCTATTTTAGGCCGGCTTAACATTCCAATAATTGCCCTTTTTACTCTTCAATTTTGCACGTTTGGCGACAAAAATATTTGAAGTTTTTTAAAGTTCTCTGGGGTAGGGGCCGGCTGTGGGGGTTGGGTTGGTTTGTGTTAATATTGTAGTTATATTTGATTGAAATATGGGGTTTAATTTTATGGAAACCGGCATTGCTAAAGTAACGGCTGATAGAAAATTAGAATTGCCCGAAGAATTGCAACAGCGGCTTAATCCTTTAACGGAGTATGAAGTTTCCCTCAGCGATGATGAAATTGTTTTGAAAAAAATTAAAAAGCGGTTGACTTTGGATGAATTATACTGGCGTATCGACGCATTAGAACCCGATCCCAATCAGCCGACTCTCGAAGAAATTAGCCAGATAGTTAAGCAAGCACGACGCGAAGAAAAAACTCAGAATCTATGAGAGTTGTACTGGATGTAAATGTCTGGATTTCTGGCTTACTTTGGCGAGGAATTCCGAGTCAGATTTTATTTTTGGCTCAAAATCAGCAAATTACTGTTTTTGCTTCGGAACCGCTTTTGTATGAACTTAAAACAAGGTTAGTTCGCCCGAAGTTTGCTTCTAAAATTATGGCTTTAAATTTAACGGTAGATGATTTGATGGAGGTGGTAGAATACTTGGTGCAAATGTGTCCGACAACTTTGGTAGAGGTTCCCCAATTGCGGGATCAAGATGATGTGAAAATATTGGCTGCGGGGGTGGCTGCGGGGGTGGAAGTTATTGTCACCGGCGATCTTGATTTACTCACGCTTATTGAATTTCAAAATATCGCTATTCTCACCCCACAGGATTTAATCGACCGCTATTTTAGGCCGGTTTAACATTCCAATAATTGCACATCTTCCTCTTCAATTTCGTTCATTTCTTGCAAAGTTTGCCAACCGGCCATCCATTGCGCTCGGTCTTTTAAAGATTTGGCATTTAACCAAAAACGCACATTTTCATCACAAGAAGCAACCATTTCCGCAAATACCCATTCCCCCTCATTTTTGCGGTTGACAACTTGAAAATGCCGCCATCCCCAAGTTTTTTGTTTTGCTGTCCATTTTGAACCGACTAAATGCGGAAATTTTTGCTTTTTTGGCATTGGTGCTTACTCCTTTAAGTTTCTGTTGGTGGGTCTTCGGTTTCGGTTTCTGTGGGCATTGGTTCTTGTGTTTCTTCGGCTTCTTGGCTGTTGACTTCTTCCATCTTTTCTTGCCATTCGGACAGTTTTTGAAACAAAGATTGGTTAACGTTAAATACAGGTTCCTCTGTCATAGTTTCGTCCTCTTTTTTATTTAAACTCGCTTACGTTTGGGCAAAATGCGGGCTGCTAAAATGCCGCCTATGAAGCCAAATAAATGTCCTTCCCAAGAAACTCTGGGCATGGAAGGTAAAACGCCCCAAATCAATCCTCCGTAAAAAAAGGCTACAATTAATGATAACAAAATTGAAGAAAAGTTGCGCTGAAAATAGCCGCGAAATAGCAAAAAACCCAGATAGCCAAAAATGACGCCACTGGCACCAATATGAACGCTATAAGGTGCGCCAAATAACCAAACGCCTAAACCACTAACGAGGATGGTGATGGCAGAAACTACAAAAAAATAGCTGATTTCTTGCAGCATTACCAGCCAACCGAGGATTAAAAACGGGCCGGTGTTGGTGGCTAAGTGTAAAAAATTTCCGTGCAGAAAAGGTGCAAACAAAATGCCACGCAACCCGACAGGACTGCGTGGGATAATTCCGTAACTATTTAATGCGCCGCGATAAAAAAAGATGTCGATAATTTCTATAATCCAAAAGCAAGCTACTAACCCGCCTAAAATAAGGGCTTGGGTTTTAAACTCACCGACCATTGTCTTAAATTCACCGTTACTCATCTATGTACCTCTGGGGGTAGTGCGTACAGGTTGTACTCCCAGAGTAATATAAATTTTAAGTTTCCGGCTACAAAAAAGGGTCAGAAAGAGAGATTTTTTTAAAGAAGGTTAAATCCACTTGACACTCCGCAGCCACCGCCAGACGCCGGTTTGCCTTCTAACTTTTACGCCTTCGCTGTTTTCTTTGACAACGGCTTTTAATTCTTCGGGGGTGAAGTCAAACCCCAAGGCTTCGGCAATTTGCATAAACTCTTGAGCGTTGGCCGCTTGTTCAAATTTCTGCTGAAATTCTCGGTCGTGGGCTGCTTGGGATAAAAATTGATAGGCGCTTTCTGTTGACATGGTGATAATCTCCTTTTTAATTGCCATTGTTGGGTTTTTCGAGCAGAAAAATTTTGCTTAACTGCCTTTAAACCGGCCTATAATCTAGTTTAAGAAAAATTTTTCTGGATTTGGGCTAATTACTGACGGGGCTATCTTTATAAGATAGCTTGTGGGGTTGGGAAATGGAAAGAGGGAGGGCAAAAATTTAAGGTTTATTGATTAGGCGTTTCCCCCCGTGACGGGGGGATTTTTGCTATCTAAAAAAGCGGATAGCAAGCAAAGTCTACAAGTTAAATATTTCTACCGGCTCAATATTATCTGCCGGCAAAAAACCAAAAACCCGTGAATAGAAATAAAATTCTCCATCCAAGGCGCGTTTTATGTTTTCTGCACGGCGAAACCCGTGTTGTTCTCCTTCAAAAGGTACATAAGCAACGGGTAGTTTTTTAGCTTTTAAAGCTTCTACCATGCTTTCAGCTTGATTGGGGGGGACGACTTTATCTTCGAGCCCTTGAAAGAAAATTACGGGGCAGGAAAGCCGGTCTGTATAATGGATAGGTGAGCGTTGTTGGTATAAATCTTGGCGGTCGGGATAGGGGCCAATGAGCCGGTCAAGATAACGGGCTTCAAACTTATGGGTATCGCGTGCAAGGGCTTCTAAGTCACCAATGCCATAGTAACTTGCACCGGCCTTAAAGACATTGTAAAAAGTGAGAGCGCAAAGTGTTGTATAGCCTCCCGCACTACCGCCGGCAATGGCAAGCCGGTTGTTATCAACTATATTTTGTTGGGCTACATAGCGAGCGGCATTGACGCAATCATCGACATCCACAATCCCCCAAGCGTCATCTAACCGCCGGCGGTAGTTGCGTCCGTAGCCGGTGCTACCTCCATAATTGACATCTAAAAATGCAAATCCGCGACTTGTCCAATATTGAATGCTTAAACTGAACCGACTACTGGCGGCTGAAGTTGGCCCGCCATGACTTTTGACTAATAACGGCGGTTTTTCGCCATCTGGGGCTTGATAGTCGCGGTTTTGTGGTAAATACAAGAAAGCATGAGCGGTGAGGCCGTTTTCGGTTGGAAATTCTATGGCTTGCGGCTTGGATAAGTAGCCAGAATCCAGATTAACTTCACTAGAACGGCGCAACACTTTAATAGAGTTGGATGTGAAATCAAGCTGCACGATGGCTGTGGGTTCCACTGCTGAACCGGCCAGTAATAAGGCAGTATTGCCTACCACCACCAACTCAGTAATGTCGCTATAGGTTGTATCAACCGGCTGTAACTGTTTTGTGCCGGTATCCAAAATTGCCAGATGCCAAAGGCCGTTTTTTGTATAGGTACAAAGAAGCTGCTGAGGCGCGATGAAAGTATAAGTTTGCATCCCAAAAATCCATTGAGGCCGGCCAAACTCAGCTTCCATTTCGCAGAGAGGCTCTATTTTTTCGTCAACGTAGCGATACAAATTCCACCAGCCGGTACGGTCACTCACAAAATATAGAATTCCATCGGGCGACCATTCTGGCTGAAAAATCGACTCTTCGCGGCCACCGGCAATCAATTGTTTTTCTGCCAAACTGCCATCAGGGAGAATTTCTGCTACCCATAATTCGGTTCCATCCCAAGGTAAATTAGGATGATTCCAACTTATCCAACACAGTTTTTTTCCGTCTGGACTTAAACGCGCTGAGGCATAAAAATCATCGCCAGAAACTAATATTTTGCCACTATTCTCGGTGTCTAATGTTATGCTGACAATTGTATTAACAGGTTCGTGACTGTTAGCGCTGTGGTCTTCGCGGACGCAAATTAAGCGGTTATTTTGCTTATCAAAAATTGCATCTGCATACCGCAAGTTTACGCCTTCGGGTGTCAGGGGTTGCGGTTGAGTATCGCTGGTTTGTTGATAAAGCCGGCCATCGGCAAAGTTAGAAAAAAAGATGTTTCCTTCTGCTACTAAACAAGCACCGCCGCCGTATTCGTGAACGCGACTCCGAATGTTAAAACCTTCGGGGGTGAGGTCTGTGGTTGTTCCGTCGGGGGTGCGTTTAACTAGGACGTTTCTCCCGCCTTCTTTTGGCCGGTTTTCTATCCAGTAAAGGTTTTCACCTTCCACAGCAATTCCCCCTAAACCGATGGTTTCACCAACAATTAAATCGCTGGTGATGGGAGATTTCCATGAACCGTAAGAGGCAATTTTTGCTTGAGTCATTTTTTTAGCTTTTTTTGATTCCTTTTCTATTATAAATTGTAGGCTGGGTTGAGCGAATGCGAAACCCATCTTTCTGTTTTATGGAATATTTAATTTAATTAGCTTCCAGTACAACTTCAGGAATTAACACCGGCCCATTTTCCCTCACCTCAATTTTTCCAATCCCTAACAAAGTTGAATTTTCATTATAAACCTGTACAGGAAAGTTGTTATTTTCGCCTTCAAATTCAACAATTTTCTGACCTTGGCACCAACGCCGGGCCGGTGTTTCTGCGAGGGTAATGGCGGCTAAATGCGAGAGAACTTTGGCGGGAGAAATTAGTTGAAAATTTCCTTGATTGAGTGATTCTTCTATTTTTTCAAAAGTCACACTTTCTGTTATCTCAAATCCGCTGCTTTCTGTCCGAGTTAAATGAGCAAGAGTTCCGCCAACTTTAAGGGCACTTCCCAAGTCGCGGGCAATGGATCTAATATAGGTGCCAGGGCCACAAGAAATGCTGATATCAATTTCTGGATAATCTGCCGGTCTCCAGTCTAAAATTTCAATTTTATAGATATTTACTTCGCGGGCCGGTACGTTTATTTCTTCTCCTTTTCGCGCTAAATCATAAAGACGTTTGCCGCCAATTTGAATCGCGCTGTAGTTGGGGGGAATTTGCTGGATTTTGCCTATAAAGGACTGATTTAAAATGTCTTGGATAGTTTCTAAACTTAAATTATTAACCGCTATTTGGGAAATAATTTCTCCTTCGAGATCGTCGGTAGTTGTTTGCACTCCCAGGCGAATTGTAGCGCGGTAGGCTTTATCATCGCGCAAAAATTGTAAGAGTCTGGTTGCTTTGCCAATGGCGACCGGCAAGACACCAACGGCGGCGGGGTCTAATGTGCCGGCGTGACCAATTTTTTTGATGCGTAAAAGCCGGCGTAGTTTGGCTACACAGTCGTGAGAAGTCATTTGTAGCGGTTTGTTTAAGTTTAAAAATCCTTGCACGGCCCCAATTTTAAAAAAGCAACAACTCTCCTATTTTATCGCACTGTGCTTATCTCAGCATTCACTCCAACCCTATTTTCTTGAAAAACCTAGGTTTTTTCTTAGAATTTTTGCTGATAATTTTTCTCTCGCTATCTCCCTTGAAAAGCTTGCAATAACTGTTCTGCTGTCAGAGATTGAATCAGACTTAAAGGCATAGGTTCTCGGCTGATTAATTTGGCATAAGAGGCTTGTAAATAGGGGCGATATTCTTCACGATTTGCCAAATATGTTTGAAAAAAAGCTAAACCCAAAGCTTGCACATAACGACGGGCTAAAGATGGGGAAGGGCCAATCACTTCTGAGGGAATTGGGACGACTCCTCCCCCCCCTGGTAAGTCTGCTTCTGCTAGGGTAGAAAAGTGGGTACTGTTGTTAATTAAAACTAAATATTTGTTGATGGTTTTTAACCAGGTAAACGGTTCGATTTGTTCGGGTAAAGCGGGGGCTGCGGTATCGGCACTGCCAGCAATTAACATCACCGGCACTTTGATTTGTTCTATGCTTTTTTGTCCCAAAACACTGCTATTAATGGGGTTGATAGCAATAATAGCTTTAATTCGGGAATCATTCAGCGAATACTCGGCGGGGGGCAATATTTGGGCGCGACATTGCAACAGTAAAGAAATATTCCAGCTTTCGTTAGGAAGTTCGCAGTCTTTTTGTAGTTCTTGAAAATCTATCGGTGCACCGGCTAAAGCTAAGGCAGTATAACCTCCAAAAGATTGCCCCACCACACCAACTTGCTGTAAGTTTAGTTTGCCGGTGAGGCTGAAATCGGTTTTTTCTAAGCTGGTGAGGCTGTCGAGTAAGTATTTAATATCAAGGGGCCGGTCTAAAAATTCGGTGGGTTCTGCTACCTCAGAAGCGGTACCATTAATTAAGGCTTGTAATTGATCGACATCGCTACCGGGGTGTTGGGGAACTGCAACAAAAAAACCATAAGATGCCAGATGTTCTGCTAAGTATTGAAATGTCTTTCTGGCAGAACCTAAACCATGCGAAATGACAATCACGGGGGCCGGTTGATTTAAGCCTTGAGGGATATAAAGATCGACGGGAAAAACTCGATTTCCCTGGGCTGTTGGTGTGGTACGATTTTGGACGCTGATATTAATTGATTGAGTTGTCCAATTCACCGGCCCCTGTTTGGATAAGTCAAGGGGCAAATTTTTGGCAGCCGCTAGATCGGTAGATGAAATAGCTGTCAATGGCAAAAAGGGATTCGCCGCTGCTTCGGCTGTGGAAAGCCGGTTAATTAAAGCCGTTGCTTGATTGGTTTGATTAACGATTTGTTGCAGTTCTCTTGCAATTTGGGAAGCGCGGGTTAAGTCAATGCGGATGCCTTCGGTAGGAAATTTTTTCAAGAAATTTAAAAGCGTTAAACCTTCTGAATCAGAAGCAGCTAAAATTAAAGCAGCGCGAATTGCATATAAACCCGGTTGTCGCGTCCCTGTTTTAATCACTTCCCCTAATCTTTGCAGGGCTATTTCTCCTTGAGGGGTATAAAGAAATTGGGAAATAATAACTGGGTTAACATCGGCTCGCAAAAGCAATATATTTCGCAATTGTTCAAGCTGTTCTGGTGTTGCATACTGAGCATAAACGGCTAAGTCTTCATCGAGAATTCCTTGTTTAGCATAGGCTTCCAAGGAGGCTACAGAAATGGAACGCTCAACGACAGCATAATTGGCAAAAATTCGTTCTGCTGCCAAAGTTTGAGCCGGCATCAGCAAATTAAATGCCAATAATAAAAAGTAAAGGACGTTTGGTGTGTTTTTTGTCATAGTGAGAGGGTATTTTTTCAGCTTTGATAAAACAGAATTAGAGCAGTTCATCTTTAAAACCTCTTCTAAAAATTTAACATTCAAGAACCTCCTCCTAGCCTTCCCCTTGCGTGGCGAGGGAATAATCTTCTGCCCCTCCCTTACCTGGGGAGGGGGTTGGGGAAGAGGTGGTGGAAGGTAGTTTTTTATTGATTATCTCTGGTTTTTCCCCTGGTTGCCAACTGTTCTTTTCTTCTTTTGTCCTAAACCTCTGCTTTTTTGCCCCCGCAACTATGCCTCAAACAACCAGACGCTCCCCTTTTTAAAGAAAATTTAAAGACCCTCTTCTTGAATTTTTTACCTTAATTTGCTAAAATTAGATAAACAGATATTTTAATTTTAGTTTCTGGTAGAAAAAATTTCAACACTTTTATAAACATTTAGAAGGGGTTAAGAGTATGTCAGCCTACAGCATTAGCGAATTACTCCACGAAACGGCAAAAACCCTGGTTTATCGCGGCTACAAACAACCAAATCGGCAACCAGTTATTTGCAAAATTATTAACAGCGAGTTTCCGACTCTCGAAGAAACAAGCCGACTTAAGCAAGAATATCAAATTCTCAGCCAACTTAACCTAGCAGGAGTAATCAAAGCCTATGCTTTAGAAACTTTTGATAGCCGGTTAGGTTTGGTTTTAGAAGATATTGGGGGAAGTTCGCTGAAAAGTTATTTAAAACACCAAAAAATCACTTTACAAGATTTTTTAAAAATCTCCATTCAAATTACGGAAGCGCTTTCGGGACTGCATTTAAACCACATTATTCACAAAGACATCTCGCCAAAAAACATTATTTTAAATCCTGATACATTTCTCTTGAAAATAACCGATCTTGGCATTGCTTGCCGGCTTTCTAAAGAAAATCCTCTTCTGAGCAATACTAATTTTTTAGAAGGAACAATTGGCTATATTTCTCCTGAACAAACAGGTCGAATGAACCGGCCAATCGATTATCGCACAGACCTTTATTCCCTGGGTGTAACATTTTATGAAATGCTCACCGGCCAACTGCCATTTCACGGCAACGATCCCCTCGAATTAATACATTGTCACATCGCCATCACCCCCAAACCTCCCCACCTATTAAACCCAGAAATTCCCGATGTTATTTCTGAAATAATAATGAAACTGTTAGAAAAAAATCCCGAAGACCGATATCAAACAGCATCGGGAATAAAAGCAGATTTAGAAAAATGCCTTGCCCAACTGCAATTAGCCAAAAAAATTGAGAACTTTCCCCTGGGTAGAGAAGACGCATCAGGACAGCTTTTAATTCCTCAAAAACTCTACGGAAGAGAAGCAGAAGTCGCCGAATTAATAGCAGCATTTCAAAGAGTTTGTCAGGGGGCCGGTGAAACGCTTTTAATCAGCGGATATTCTGGCATTGGCAAATCTGCCTTAGTCAACGAAATACACAAACCAATTGTCGGACAGCGGGGCTATTTTATTGCGGGTAAATTTGATCAATTCAAGCGAGATATTCCCTACGATTCCTTGATCCAAGCCTTCCAAAACTTAATGCAGCAATTGTTAGCAGAAAGCGCGGAAAAACTCAAAATTTGGAAAGAAAGAATCCTCCTAGCTCTTGGCAATAACGGACAAGTTATTATTGAAGTCATACCCGAAGTAGAATTAATTATTGGCAAACAACCAGAAGTGCCAATACTGGGGCCGGCGGAATCGCAAAATCGATTTCATCGCGTTTTTCAGGAATTTATGAGAGTATTTGCCCGCGAAGAACACCCTTTAGTATTATTTTTAGATGACTTACAATGGGCCGATAGCGCTTCCTTAAAACTCATTCAAACTGCCCTGGCCGGTGCCAAAAACCCCTATTTTTTGATGTTGGGAGCCTATCGAGATAACGAAGTCAATTCCTCCCATCCCCTCATGCAAACATTAGAAGCAATTAAACAAACCGGCACCCCCGTCAAAAACATCACCCTCACTCCTTTAAAACCCCAGAACATCAGCCAATTAATAGCCGATACCCTCAACCATCCCCCCCAAATTCAACCGCTTGTGGATTTAATTTTTAACAAAACAAATGGCAACCCGTTTTTCTTCACACAACTTCTTCATTCACTTTATCAAGAAAGCCTCATTACCTTTGATTATTCCCAGCAAACTTGGCAATGGGATATCCAACAAATTCAAGCAGTGGGAGTCACCGATAACGTCGTTGATTTAATGATAGGTAAAATTCAAAAACTCCCCCAAACAACGCAAAAATTACTTAAATTGGCCGCTTGTATTGGCAACAAATTTGATTTGCAAACCCTTTCAGTTATTTATGAAAAAATATTTATAGAAACCGCCTCAGACCTGTGGCCGGCCCTCCAAGAAGAACTAATTTTGCCCCTCAGCAAAAGCTACAAAATACCCCTTGTTGTAGGCGAAGACACCGCCGCCGCCTTTGAATTTGATACACGAGTAACTTATAAATTTTTGCATGACCGCGTTCAACAAGCAGCCTACAGCCTCATTCCCGAATCAGAAAAACAATCAACCCACCTAAAAATAGGCCGTTTATTACTGCAAAGCCTCACAAACGAAGAACAAAAAGAAAACATTTTTGAATTAGTCAATCAACTTAACTACGGCGTAGACTTAATTCAATCGCAAGCCGAAAAAAATCAACTTGCCCATCTTAACTTAATTGCCGGTCGCAAAGCCATCTCCTCCACCGCTTATCAAAGCGCAGCCATCTATTTAAACACAGGTTTAAAACTGCTCGCAACCGATAGTTGGCAAACTCAATATGACTTAACCCTCGACCTTTACGACACCGCCATTGAAGCCGAATATCTAATCACAAACTTTCAACAATCAAAAGCCCTCATTGATATTGCCCTTCAAAAAACCCAAACCGCTTTAGACAAAGTTAGAATCTATAAACGCCAAATCCAATTTTATATCAGTCAAGGCGACTTGCCCGCTTCCATTGATACGGCCTTAAAAAGCGTAGAAATTCTCGGAATTCCCATTCCAACCGACCCCGAAACCATCAAGGAATATTGTGGAGAATTGCAAAAAAAATTACAGTTTGAAAAATATCAAATCGCTGAATTTATTAACCTTCCCCCCATCACCGACCCCAACAAACAAGCAGCAATGGAAGTCTTAAACACCATGCCGGGGCCGGTTTACATTGCTAAACCCGAACTTCTTATGCCCATGATGATGACCTTAACCAGTCTATCTATTGAATACGGAAATTGTGGGCCTTCCTCCTATGCTTATATCATTTATGGATTGCTTTTAGTCGGAGCTTTCAAGCAAATTGACTTGGCATACGAATTTGGACAACTTGCCTTAAAAGTCCTCGAAAAATATAACGAAAAAATTTTTAAAAGTAACGTTTTAAAAGTTTATGCCAGCCACATACACAGCGGCAAACATCACCTCCGCGAGGCGGTTGACTATATGCAAATGGCCATCGAAAGCGCCCAAGAAATCGGCAATCCAGAATATATTGGCTATGGATGTGCGGAATATGTTATCTACCTATTTTTTAGCGGCGAAAACTTGGAAATAGTCAATCAAAAAGCCGCTGTCTATGCCGAATTAGTGGAAAACTATAAACAACCTTTAGGCAATTTTTATATCAAAATAGCCCATCAAATTGTCCTCAACTTACTCGATCAAGCACCCGACAAATTAAACCTCATCGGCAGCAGTTTTGATGAAAAAACTATGCTTAGCCCCGTTAAAAAAGCCGGTTGGGCAACCTTAATGTTTTGTGTTCTTTTGTTTAAATTAATCTTGGCTTATCTATTCAAAGAATATGACAAAGCCACCGTCCACGCAGCCGAAGCCCCAATTTATTACAGCGGTGTCGCCGGCATGATGATGGATCACGAATACAACTTTTATCACTCCCTGCTTTTGCTGCAAACTTGTCCTGACGACTTCCTCAATCAAATTGAAGCGAATCAAGCAATTATGCAGGAAAAAGCCCATTATGCCCCCATGAACTTTTTACATAAATATCACCTTATAGAAGCAGAAAAAGCCCGTGTATTGGGGCAAAAACTTGAAGCAATGGAGTATTACGACCAAGCAATTCAAGGCGCAAAAACCCAAGGATATATTCAAGAAGTCGCTTTAGCGAGTGAACTTGCCGGCGAATTTTACCTTACCCTGGGGCGAGAAAAAATAGCAAAAACTTATCTCACCGACGCTTACAAAGCTTATCAAAGTTGGGGTGCAAAAGCTAAACTACAAGATTTAGAAAGCCGGTACTCCCACTTAATTATGAAACGAATCTCTCTGCCTTATTCTAACACAAACGGCCCCATAAATGCCACCGCCACATCCACCGGCATCTCAGACCTACTCGATTTATCCACCGTCCTCAAAGCCTCCCAAGCCATTGCCGGCGAAATTGTTTTAGACAAACTTTTAGACAAATTAATGAATATTGTTTTAGAAAATGCCGGCGCTCAAACAGTCTTCCTCCTCTCTCCCAATAACGACAACTGGATCGTCAAAGCCAGCTACTCAATTGAGCCTAATAAAGTGCTTAATTCTCACTGCCAAGAACGCAACTCGGATCTCCCCCTATCTCTGATTAATTACGTTGAAAGAACCGCGCAAACGGTCGTATTAAGCAACGCATTAGAACACGACATTTTCAGCAGAGATCCCTACATTCAAAATCGCCAGCCGAAATCTATTTTATGTATGCCGGTGCTGCATCAAAGCCAACTTAGAAATATCCTTTATCTCGAAAGCAATATTCTGAGTGCTTTCACACCCAAACGAATCGAAATCCTCACCTTACTCTCTACTCAAATCGCCATTTCTCTCGAAAATGCCCAACTTTATAGCAACCTTTCAGAAGCCAAATCTCAACTAGAAGAATACTCCCGCACCCTTGAAGAAAAAGTAACAGAAAGAACCCAACAATTACAAAGAGCCAACCAAGATTTAAGCGATTTTGCTCACGTCGTTTCCCACGATCTCAAAGCACCCCTCCGCTCAATTTCTACCATCGCTCAATGGTTAAAAACCGACTACAACGACCAACTCGACGACGATGGACGCGAACAATTAGACTTTTTAAACGAACAAGTCAAACGAGCCCAAAACCTCATAACCGGCATCCTTCAATACTCCCGCCTTGGCAAAAACAAAAGCGAAAACATAGAAATAAACTTAACCGAAATTGTCAGCGGAGTAATTCAAAGTTTAAGACCCCCCGCCCATATTTCCATTACCATTATAACCCCACTTCCCACCCTACTTTGTGACCCTATCCAAATGCAGCAAATTTTTCAAAACCTAATCAGCAACGCCATCAAATACCACAACAAACCTCAAGGAAAAATCCTTATTGCTTGCACAGAAACAGAAAAATTCTGGCAATTCAGCATCACAGATAACGGCATTGGTATCGAATCAAAACACTTTGACCGCATCTTTAAACCCTTCCAAACTGTCAACACCACACCCCAACCAGACAGCACCGGCATCGGACTTGCCACCGTCAAAAAAATTATCGACCTCTACAGCGGAAAAATCTGGGTAGAGTCTCAACCAGGCGCCGGTTCTACCTTCTTCTTTACCCTAGCAAAATAACGGCCACCCTGAAAATACAACTTTCATCCTACCTGTTATAATCACCCCTAGTCTCAGCAAAAAGCTCAAAACAAAATTACCCATTCCCAATCTTAAATCACGGCGATGCAATATAAAGTATTAGTCATAGAAGATAGCAAAATAGACCAACTTATCTTTAAACGAGTCGTCAAAGAAAAAAAACTTCCCTACGACTACACCATCGCTAGTTCAGTCAGCGAAGCAAAACAAATCTTAGCCCAACAAAAATTTGACATAATTCTCACGGATCACCAACTCGGAGACGGCACCGGCCTCGAAATATTAAGCTTAAAAATAAACGCCCCCGTCATAATGATCACCGGCGGCGGTAACGAAGAAATTGCCATTCAAGCCCTGCAACTCGGCGCTTACAATTACCTCCTCAAAGACACCGAACAAAACCACCTCAAAATTTTACCCCTCACCATCGAAAACACCCTCCAAAGATGGAAAGCTGAGGTAACATCAGCCTTGCTATCTGAAGCCATGATCAAAATTAGAGAAAGCGTATATATTATTAACTGCGAAGACGACCAAATTATTTTTGTCAATCAAGCATTTACAGAAACCTATGGCTATCAAATCGAAGAAATAATCGGCCAAACCAGCAAACTATTATGGGCAGAATCTCCCTGCAACGCTATCGAAAAAAACCTACCTTGCACCACCGGCATATTACAAGAACGAGGTGAATATAACCACAAGCGCAAAGACAAAACAGAGTTTCCCGTTTCCCTATCTTGTTCGCAAGTCGAAACCAATGGCAAAACTGTTCAAGTCTTCGTCACCCATGAAATTACATCTCGAAAACAAGCCGAAAGGGAAATTCAACAACTCAACAAACAATTACAGGAACGCAGTCAACTTTTAGAAACCGCCAACCAAGAACTCGAAAAAGAAATTAAGCTCCGCAAACAAACCGAAGAAACCCTAAAATCTACCCTATCACTACAACAAGCCATTTTAGCAAGCGCCGGCTATGCCATTATTTCCTATACCCTTGATGGCGAAATAATAACCTTTAATAAAGCCGCCGAAAATCTCCTTGGATACAGTGCCGAAGAAGTGATAGGTCAAAACGCTCTCACCCTTTTTCACGACCCCCAAGAAGTCAGCACCTACATCACGGAATCATCAAAAAACTTAGAAATAAAAAGCGAAATATTAGGCGAATTATTTTGCCACCAACTCCGCATCAATCACCCCATAAAACGCGAATGGACTTATCTACGCCCAAATCAAACAAAAGTGCCGGTATTGCTTTCGGTTAGCGCCTTGCGCGACCTGCAAGAAAACATCATCGGCTGTTTAATAATTGCCAGCGACATTAGCAAAAGCAACTACCCTTAAAAAGAGCGACAAAATTTGTTTACCTCGTTTAAATTTTCATTCAACACAGACATTTTTAACGCTTTGGAAACATCAATATCAGCCTAAGCCTAGAGATTGGCTGCTGCAAATTTGCTTTTCAAACATCAAATATAGCCGTTTTCAGTGCCATTAACTAGAGTGCGTCCGGTCTTTAAACTACTCTATAAAGTCGGGTTTTTCCTGTACGCAGTTCGATAAAAAACCCTAGCAATTATGAAGCCAATTGCTAATCACGTTTCTCTAACTTTTTTAGGGAAATTTAAAAAGGCTAATCGCTTAGGAAATGGTCGTAATTTGCCTTATTTAATCGCTGTGTTTGGCTATTCGTATATTCCTGGCAATTTCTTTAAGTTTTGTCCAAAAAATGCGCCTATTTGAGTAGAGACAACACCAGAGATAGAGCCTTAAAATTATTAATAGATAACTTAAAGCATTTTCATCTGCTTTGCCAACAACTATGAAGTATTTTAAAGGTTGTTACCCTTCCTTAAAAAAAATTGCTCATCATTTAAGCATTCGCCCAAAAACAAGCTTTCTTTTTGGGGTAATGATGGTGGGCAGAATGGCTGGCCGGTTGCTAGAAAATAGCTCTTGGCAAAACCAAAAGCAGCATACAGAAAAAAGCGACCGACAAGGGCAGTTGTTGATGGAATTGCAGGCGATTTTATTGCAAGTTAAACACACCAGACAAAAATTAACAACTTCAGCAGATAATATCAGCCAAGGTAAATTTTATGAATACTGACTTCTCTCAACAACAAAAATATAGCCCTAGCAACTCACCCTCAAACTATGATCTGATCAATGATGATTCTCTCAATCAACTTTGCCACGAACTTCGCACCCCTTTAGCAAGCATGAAAATGTGGCTTGTTTTCTTAGAAGCAGCCTTAGAACAAGAAGACTTGTTTGATGCAAAAACTTGCGAGCGTTTGCCAGTCCTAGACAAACTAATTTTTTATCTCGAAAATTTAAAACAACATTGCGACGATCAGCTTAATTTAATTAATAACTGGCTAGAGTTACAACGCTTAGAAAACGGCACCGAACCTTTAATGTTAAGCGAAATAAAATTGCAAAATTGGATTCCTTATATGCTGGAGGTGTGGAAGGTACAAGGCAACTCTCAGAGGCAGCGTTTTCAAACCAAAATTAAGGAAGCACTCCCCACATTTGTCTCAGATGTCTCCTATTTAGAAAGAATTTTAACAGAGTTGCTCAAACACGCTTGTAAGAGCAGTTCACCCAACGCAGAAATAACCATTAGCGCCAGCGAAAACAAAGGCAAAATAAGCCTAAAAGTAAGTTATTCTCGGTTTCAAGAAAGAGGTTTTAATAAAATTTATCCCTTTCCCAAGCAAACCAAAATCGGCAATGAAAGCGCCAGTGTATTCCCCTTAGCCAAAAAATTAGCTAACTATATCGGCGGTTCAATTTCCGTCATAAACAACCTAGATAACACTTGTTTAATGGTAGAAGTACCCATCAAAATGTAGACAGTTGCTTTGCCCACCAAAAAAGATTACCGGCTTTTTCCTAACGCAATCGTCATCGAACCGGCAACCACAAAAACAGCCCCCAAAACGGCTAAAATTGTAATACGTTCCACCGGCAACAAACCAGGCACCCAAAACGCAACCAGGGAAACAGAAATTAAAGTAACAATGGGAGTCAAAGCCAAAACAGCACTAACCCGCGACGCCTCCCAATGTTCCAAAGCCTCAGCAAAAGCGCCATAAGCACACACCGTATTAAGCGCCGCAAAAATCAACATTCCCCACTGCAAAGGCGAAAGCAAAAATAAACGAGCCGGTGTTGCAAAAGGCATAAACAAAAACGCACAACTACCATAAATAATCAACATCACACTAGCTGATGGCAACTTTTGCAACAATTGCTTTTGCGCCAACGCATAAAACGCCCAAGTTAACGATCCCAAAACCAGCGCTCCAGAGCCAAGCAAATATTTACCCTGCGCCGTAACTAAACTTCTCAATTGCTCATTAAAAAACAAAACAAACCCCAAACTCAAAACACTCAAACCCAACCACTGACGCAGCGTATAACGTTCTTTAAAAATCACCAAACCCCCCAACCCCATCAACACCGCAGCCAACTGAATCAAAACCTGAGCATTCCCCGGAGTAGTCAAACTTAAACCCAACATAAAAAACACATAATTAAGTGCCAAACCCACCACTGCTACCCCCAACAAAGAAAGCGGAATTAGCCTTAACTTTGCTGGCGACGGCAATTGTTTTCTCGCCGCTAAATACGCCCCCAAAACCCAAAAAGAAACAAAAAAACGAAACCAAATCACCGTATAAACATCAAGTTTTTGCAAAGTCACCGACAAAGCAACCGGCAAAACTCCCCACAAAAAAACCGTCATTAAAGACAACGCCAAACCCAAGCGCCAGCGCCCCGAAGTTGTATGTAATTGCATTTTTTGTCCCAAAAAAATAACCTTTATCTACAAGCTGATGTGCATTTTTCACAACAACACTTTTTTTAAAAATCCATTCAATCTTCCAACAATTGCAACAACTGCGCCTCATCCAATTGGCTGATTCCCAACTCTTCAGCTTTTTGTAACTTCGAGCCAGCATCCTCACCCACAACTACATAATCAGTCTTTGCACTCACAGAACCTGTTACCTTTCCCCCCGCATTTTCAATCCTAGCCTTAGCTTCATCCCGCTTTAAACTTGGCAGCGTGCCGGTGATCACAAAAGTTTTCCCAGACAAAGCTAATTTCGCCGGTTTCCCTTCTTTAACGCCTGTGGGTTCTTGATTTGCCAATTGCAAACCGGCCCCTTTTAAACGCTCAATTAACTGCTGATTTCCCTCCACCCGAAACCAATCAAAAACCGCCTGAGCAATTTCAAACCCAATCCCATAAACCCCCTCAATCTCACTAATTTTCGCCCCAGCTAATTGATCCACATTTTTAAACTTTTCCGTCAAAGTTTTAGCATTCACACTCCCCACATGACGAATACCCAACCCATACAAAACCCGCGCCCAAGGCTGCTTTTTAGAAGCAGTTATCCCATCAATTAATTTTTGGGCGGATTTTTTCCCCATGCGTTCCATTCGCGCAATATCATCCACACTTAAATAATACAAATCCGCCACAGAAGTCACCACTTTTTTATCAACAAACTGCGCCACAATTTTCTCACCCAAACCATTAATATCCAGCGCATCTCTACTTGCCCAATGTACCAAAGCACCCCGTAAAATTGCCCCACAAGAAGCATTCACACATCGTGTCACCGCTTCCCCCCCTTCCCGAAACACCGGCTCACCACAAACCGGACAATGATTTGGCATTTCAAAAGGCTTAGTTTTCTCTGGACGCAACTCTTTTAAAACCCGCACAACCTCCGGTATAATTTCCCCAGCCTTGTGAACAATCACCGTATCCCCAACCCGAATATCCAGCGATTGAACATAATCAATATTATGCAAAGTAGCCCGCGAAACCGTTGTCCCCGCCAATTGCACCGGCTTTAATTCTGCCAAAGGAGTCAGAGCCCCCGTCCTCCCCACATTCACCGAAATATTTTCAACCAATGTCGGCGCTTCTTCCGCAGCATACTTTAATGCTACCGCCCAACGAGGAAATTTTTGCGTAAAACCCAGTCGTTTTTGTAGGGCTACGGAATTAATTTTAACCACCACCCCATCCGTCATATAAGGTAACGTTAACCGGCCCGTATTCCACTCATCATAATACTCTGCAACCTCCCCCAAAGATTGACAAAGTTTACGATTTGGATTAACCCGAAACCCCATTTCTTCTAACTTTTCTAAACATTCCAATTGCCTAGCCGCCACCGCCTCATCATCAGTATCAGGAATTTGCAAAGTATAAGCAAAAAAATCTAATTTTCGCTCCGCTACAATCCTTGAATCAAGTTGTCGCAAAGTTCCCGCCGCCGCATTCCGAGGATTGGCAAACAACTGCTCACCTTTTTTAGCTCTCTCCTCATTAATTTTCTCAAAAGTTGCCAATCCCAAAAACGCCTCTCCCCGCACCTCAATTCGTGGCGGAGGATTATCTAAATTCAACCGCAAAGGGATAGAACGAATAGTTTTAACATTTTGAGTAATTTCTTCGCCGGTGATGCCATCACCTCGCGTAGCCCCCCGGATAAGAATGCCATTTTCATAAGTTAAAGCAAGGGCCGATCCATCAATTTTTAACTCACAAACATATTCAAATTTATCAGCAGAATACACCCGTTGCCATCGTTCTTGCCATCGCGTAAATTCTTCAATATTAAAAGCATTTTCTAAACTATAAAGAGGAATATTATGTTTAACCGAATTAAATTGAGAAGCCGGTTTTTCTCCCACCCGTTGAGTCGGACTATCGGGAGTGATAAGTTGGGGATATTGAATTTCTAAATCTTGCAATTCCCGATAAAGCCGGTCGTACACTTCATCGGCCATAATCGGGTTATCCAGCACATAATAAGCATAGCTTGCTTCTTGAACTTCCCGGCGTAGTTTTTCGGCTCGTTGTTGTATTTCTGCTGTTGGTTGTGCCATAAATTTTTACCCCTGTAGGATGAACTTTGCCCACCGGCTTTTTTGCATCTTATCGTAACTGCATTGTAGCTTTACCCCCCCGCACAATAACATCAAATCATCAGATATTCCTAAGCTCACCCCCACCCCACTCAACGGGGTCATAACAATTTTCTTAACAAATTCTCCCCTCTCAAAAAATTAATTTTTATTTCTCCATATTCCGCTTCATATTATTAAGCTCTTCCTCAGCTTCCCAGTTTTTAAACTCTTGTTCCAAAGAATCAGGCCCACTACTAAAACTATACTTCTTAGTATTAACATTCCAGCCCGCATCTTGAGCAGATTCTTGAGCTTTTTGAGCCGCTCGTGATGCCGAAACCTCTGCCATTTTTCGCTTTAATTCTTGGCGCGAAGTATGAACTTGTTTATAAAGTTCTTTAGCCTTCACCATCCGCTCTTGAAACCCCTTCATTTGCCCCCAAAGTTGATTGCCTTGCCGCAACAGCGCCGACTCTCTTTCTTGCGCCGCCTTCACCAAATCTTGACGGTTTCCGGCTTGCGCTTTTTGAATACGCTCATGCCAGCGTTGGATATCGGTTGCCGTACCGAGAATTTGGTCTTTTACCGCTTTTTCTTTCTTTTGCAAATCCAAAATTAACCGCAAGGTATCTTCTTCTTGTTCGCGCAATTGTTCATCTAATGCTTGAAATTCTAAATGAGGATTATTTTTCAAAAATTCATCTAATCGCATTTGCAGAAATCGGCTTACATCATCAAAAACACTCATCTTAAAAACTCCCTCTGGGTGACTGGGGGCGTAGGGGCAATGCCCCCATGCCCGCCCCTTTTACAACTGTTGACCAACACCAATCGAGCGAACTTCACCATTACGGCGAATTGTCACGCCGTCTTGAGAAACTTCTCCAAGCGTCCAGCCACTTGAACCAATGCTCTCACCGACATAGACACGGCGGGGAACACCATCTATATCAAACAAAGCTGCCGAGCGCTCTCCGAATTCCAAAGTCCCGCGCAGGATAGACACCGACAGCGGCGTGCTGGCAACCGGCGGAGCAGTCTCCGTTGGGATTGGATCCAAAGTCGGCAACGCCTGTAAAGTAATAGACGGTGCCGGTATTGATGCGGTATTGGCTTCGGGAGAAGCTGTCACCGTAACTGTCACTGTCGGGCTCGGTGTGGGAGAAGCTGTCACCGTTTGTGTCACCGTTGGAGTTGGTGTAGCCGTGACGGTTTGTGTCACCGTTGGAGTCGGCGTCGGGGTTTGCTTCGTGGTGGGAGATGACGAGGCTACCGGCTTGGTGGTGGGTGCCGGTGTTGGTGCTTTGGCAACCGTCGTGGCAGAAACCACCGGCAAAGGAGAAGCAACTGGCGGTTTTGCTGGTGCTGAAGTTGAGGCCGGTGGCTGCACCGCTACTTTGTTGAGTGAGTCTGCCAGCCTGTTGAGTGCTTGTGCCAAAGAAGGCGCATCCGCCAAATTCAAAGACATCGGCAACGGCGCTAAATTAATCGTCTGCGATGGCACTACACCGGGCTGCTTGGCTGCTGTCTGCACAGCAACTTGTTTTGAGGTAATAGCATCAAGCGACTGAATCAGATATTGAGAAAACTTTGCATCCGCCTCAGCTTTGGGGTTGGGGGGTGCCGGTGGTGCTGCCGGTGCCGCTGCTGGTGAGGGTGCTGGAGCCTTCACAAACAGTTGTTGTAACTCGCTGCGACTTGCCAACCACAACAACAAAGTGATTGCCAAAGCTCCACAGGCGCCACCAAACAACCATTTATCAAAGGAGTTACCGTCTTTTTCATCAGACTTGACGGCTTTTGCCTCAACGGTTTTGCCTTTAGCAGGCTCCTCTTTGGGAGGGATGACTACGGTTGTCGGCAAAACTATCGGCGGAACGGTTACGGTTTGTACAGAGACATATTCGGTGCGGATCGGTTGTTTTGGCAAGCTGCCACCTTCAAGCACTCGCTCGACGTCTTCAAATACCTCATTAATCAAGCGCTCGGCATAGGATTCTACAATCTCTGGGCCGGTGTGTTGTCCTTGCAGTTGGGTTTGTGTCCCGCTGCCGGTGGTCATTTTTATCGGTTCTGTACTAACTTTCCTTGACATAAGCTTCCCAATTAAACTGCTCCTCAACTTACCCCAGCCCACACACTTTAATAAATTTATGACACCGGGGACTCTTAAAATTTACCAATTCAATTTACTCAAGAGTTAGATTTTCGCCAACTCTTTTAAAGATTATGACATTTCGCCTCTCCCCTAACCTTCTAGCAGGGTTCCCTCGTCGGCAAGGCGCGAATTTCCCCCTACCTGACGAGGGCAGGGGGTTGGCGGGGAGAGGTTCACACGGGCACTAATTCGCCACTGCCGCTGCGCCGATTCCGCAATTCTAAATAAACCAACAAGGCATTAACATCCGCCGGATTGACGCCCCCAATACGGCAAGCTTGTCCAATTGTCAAGGGTTTAACTTTGGCTAATTTTTCCCGCGATTCTTTGGAGAGGGTATCAATGCTGGCATAATCTAAATCTGCCGGCAGTTTTCGGTTTTCATGGCGAGCAATTTGCTCGATTTGGTGTTGTTGGCGTTGGATATATCCGCTATATTTGATGTCTATTTCTGCTCCTTCTTTTTCGGCTGAATTTAATTCAGGATTTCCTAAACCATGCCGTTCTAAGGTGGTATAATGTACCCCTGGCCGGCGTAGTAAATCTGCGAGGGTAATTGCGCCTTTGATTGCTTGTTGAGTTTCGGCGAAGACGGCTTTACCAACATCCTCATGTTCTTTGATTCGGGTTTGTTGGAGGCGTTGTTTTTCGGCTTCAATATTGGTGTATTTGCGGGTGAAAATTTCCCAGCGGCGGTCATCAATTAAGCCAATTTCTCGCCCTAAAGGTGTTAAGCGTTCATCAGCATTATCTGAACGCAAAATTAGCCGGTATTCTGAGCGAGATGTCAGCATTCGGTAAGGTTCGCGTAGGTCTTTTGTACAAAGATCATCGACTAAAGTGCCGAGGTAACTTTGTTCTCTCTTAAAGATGATCATTTCTTGGTTTTTTGCCAATCGCGCCGCGTTAATTCCTGCTACAAGCCCTTGTGCGGCGGCTTCTTCATAGCCGGTGGTTCCGTTAATTTGACCGGCACAAAATAAGCCTTGAATTTTTTTGGTCATCAAGGTTGGGTAACATTGGGTGGCCGGTAAATAGTCGTATTCGACTGCATAAGCCGGTCGTAACATGGTGCAATTTTCTAACCCTGGAAGACTCCGCAGCATTTGTAGTTGCAGGTTTTCTGGGAGGCCGGTGGAAAATCCTTGAATGTATAATTCGGGGATATCTCGACCTTCGGGTTCAATGAAAATTTGATGACTTTCTTTGTCGGCAAAACGGACAATTTTATCTTCTATGCTGGGGCAATATCGCGGCCCTTTGGCGTCAACCCAACCACCATAAACAGGTGATAAATGGAGGTTTTCGCGGATCAGCCGGTGTGTTTCGCTGGTGGTGCGAGTCAGGTAACAATTCATTTGCTCGCGTTCGATCCAAGCTTCAGGATCGAAGCTAAACCAGCGTACTTTTTCGTCGCCTGGTTGCGGTTCCATTTTGCTGTAATCTACGGAACGCCGGTCAACTCTGGCGGGGGTTCCTGTTTTTAACCGGCCGGTTTCAAAGCCTAAACGATTTAAAGTTTCGGTTAAACCAACGGCGGCAAATTCTCCGGCGCGTCCTGCTGCCATTGATTTATTTCCTACCCAAATTTTGCCGCCTAAAAATGTGCCGGTGGTGAGAATTACGGCTTTGCAACCAAAGGCGACACCAAAGTAAGTTTCGACTCCAATTATTTCATCGTTTTTGCCTAAAACCAAGTCTGTAACCATGCCTTCGCGGACAGATAAATTTTCTTGGTTTTCGATGATTTTTTTCATTACGGCGGCGTATTCCCGCTTATCGGTTTGGGCGCGTAAAGCCCAGACTGCCGGCCCGCGTGAGGCGTTTAAAATGCGTTTTTGCAGATAAGTGCGGTCGGCCATTTTGCCAATTTCGCCACCGAGTGCATCTACTTCGTGAGTGAGTTGTGATTTGGCCGGCCCCCCAACGGCAGGGTTACAAGGTTGCCAAGCAATTTTATCGAGATTCAGCGTTAGTAACAATGTGCGACATCCTAGACGTGCGGTAGCGAGTGCGGCCTCACATCCAGAGTGGCCGGCACCCACCACCACCACATCAAATTCATCCATAAATTCAATTGTTGTTTGTGGGGTCATGGGTTGGGTTTGAGCGATAATATATTGTTTTATTTTAGCTCTATAATCGGCTTTAGTGGGAAGTTAAAAATTAGAAAGTCTAGGAAGTTAGAAACATAGATGCAAGTCAAATTCAAGCATAATTCTCATAAATTTTGACTCGTGGAAAAAACCAAGGCGAAAAAATGGTGAGTGAGAAAGAAGAACAAGCGATTGCTGTTATTATTAATTCGGTTGATTTATAGCCGGTTTCAGTTGCAGGAAGTACCCGCCGGAATTTTAAAAAACCGATTCCTAAAAGAAACCGGCTTTTTCAGATTTCCAGTCCTAATAAAAAGGCTAGATAGCAATTATGAAAAGTCTTTTACAATCTTTCAATGTGAGGTAGGGGCGGGTATGTTTACCGCAGGCGACGCAATCAACTACCGGCCTGGAAGTTGCAAAGTTCCCATAATTTTACCTACCGTTGTTTGTCTATCTCCATCTGAAATACCATCGCCATTATCATCAAACAAATTCGCCGCAAAAAAACCACATTCAATTTCAACCTTATTAGAATTCGCCACAGGATTAATTAACAAATCACCGCTTAAAGTCGCACATTCAAATTCATAGTCTTTAAGTTTTTGAGCATATTGGCCTCGCAATTTTGCCAAAGTATCCTTACAAACTTTATCCGAACATTGCCACTCACTTTTAAATTTTGATTCGTGACCCGGAAAAGGCAAAACTCCCAAAACATTACCCATCCGAGAATTATTTGCATTTTTTGGTTCCCAACAATTAAAAGCCACCCGCTTATTTTGAGGGGAATTTGCATACACTTGTAAACCTAAAGTATTTTTGCCGGTACACTGAGATTGATATTTTCTCACCCAAACCGGCCAGCGGCGCTGTAACTGGGTTAATAACTGCTCACATTTTTGTCCGCCACAATCACCTAAAATCCGATTTTGCCCCACAGCAACGTCAGAAAAAATCAAACTCCCCACAGCAAAACCACCCATCAGCAAAGCATTTAAATTCAAAAAATTAAACTTCATAAAAGCCTCTTAAAAATTTGTTACAACAAGCGACGCTCTGAAAAATCCTAGCTGAAGAAAAGCCAAGTATCACGCAAGCATTTGATTTGCTTTCTCATCTTGTCCCTGGTTTTTTCAACATTTTATATTATCATGTAGAGCTAAATTTTACTAAGTTAAGCTTAGGGGATGTTCTAGGTAGGCACAGTAACGATTTCGGCCCTCTTCCTTAGCACGATAAAGCGCATTATCAGCTTCTTTAATTAAGATTTCAGGAGATTGTTGGCCATAGGGATTTTTAGCAGAAATTCCCAAACTCACGGTAATAAAATTGCTGACACGAGAGTGAGAGTGAGAAATTTTTAACTGTTGCACCTCGAACTGAATATTGCGAGCAACTTGCTCCGCACCGGCCAAATTGGTATTAGGAAGAAGGACGACAAACTCCTCTCCCCCATAACGCGCCACCAGATCCGCAGGACGTTTTATCGCCGCCTTAATTGCTTGGGCAATTTGATGTAAACAAGTATCACCCGCTAGATGGCCATAAGCATCATTATAAAGCTTAAAATAATCCACATCACACAAAATTAAAGATAAAGAAAATTGCTCTCGCGCTGCTCGCAGCCATTCTCGGTTTAAGCAATCATTAAAATGTCGGCGGTTAGAAATTGCCGTCAACCCATCTAAACAAGCAATTTGTTGTAATCTTTCGTTAGCTTCTTGTAAAGCTTGTTCAGCATAACGGCGTTTTTTGATCTCCTCACGCAGCCGAGAATTTTGTTTTTTTAATTGCATTTGTAACCTTTGTAGCGTTAGTTGATTTTCCACCCTTACCACCACTTCTTCGACATGAAAAGGCTTAGTGATGTAGTCAGAACCTCCACACTTGAAACCTTTTACAATGTCAAAAGCATCGGTTAATGCGCTAATAAAAATAATCGGGATATCTTGCGTTTCTTTCCGAGATTTTAAATATTCACAAAGTTGATACCCGTTCATTTCCGGCATATTAATATCCAGCAAAATAATATCAGGCAAGAGCTTCTCACAAGCGATAAGCGCCATCTTTGCATCCAAAGCTTTACGAACCTCATAGCCGCGAACTTTAAAAATTGAAGATAAAACCCGCAAGTTATCGGGCGTATCGTCAACCACTAGAATGTTGCTTTTTGGTAGCAGTTCAGCATTGTTAATCATTTGGCATTTCAAGGGGATTTAAAGGATTAATAGCAATCTTAGAGAAAGCAATTTTGATGCACGGGGTAGCCAAACTTAGTTAACATAGATTATAACTTTTTTGTTAGTCTGTTTCAAATATATTTTAGCTAAGCCAAACCAAATTAGTTAGCAAGCAAGTTGACTTCTCGACAGGAAACTCAGAGTTAGATAGGTAAAGGATGATTCAATCGTTTCTAACCTCCGTCACTTCCATAATGGTAGTAAACTGGAAATCCTCTGCTAAATATGTAAGAGCCTGTGCCAGATCAGACTTGGCGGAGGGGATTTTTTTCAGCAATTCTAAAACCTTATCATCGCTGCACTCAGAAGCAGCATCGTAAAGCTGCGCCACCCAGGGAGCCGGCATTTCAGATAATAACAACCTTAAATCAGAATCGGTCAAATTTGGCCTATTTTTTGTATGGCATTCAACCTCCTCGCTTTCTTCGTCCCATAGATATTGAATGCCTAAATATTGGCCAATTTTATCTAATAAAAATTCTACCTGAAAAGGCTTGCTTAGAAAATCATCACAGCCGGCAGATAAAACCTTTTGGCGTTCTTCCTCAAAAGCATTAGCCGTCAAAGCAAAAATTATCGGAGAAAAGCTAGTTATCTCCTTTTTTTCCTGCTCCTTGGCTCTAATTTGTCGCGTTGCTTCATAACCATCCATCACCGGCATTCTCATATCCATTAAAATCAAATGAGGCTGCCAATCTTGCCAACGTTGAACTGCTTTTGTGCCGTCTTCAGCTTCCCACACAGAAAAGCCAATTGAGCCGAGAATTTTCACAAGCAAATCGCGGCTTTCTGGCACATCATCTGCAATTAAAATGCGATATTCAGGTTGATTTGGGGCTAAATTTATTACCTTGCGATCAAACTTAGGATTCTGCTGTTGCTCAGCCTCAGTTCCTAAATCAATCTCAAAACTAAATAAACTTCCCTTACCAGGCGTGCTTGTGACACTGATATTGCCCCCCATTAATTGCACATATTTTTGACTAATGGGCAACCCTAAACCGGTTCCTTGCTGAGATTTTAAACCGCTATCTGTTTGCCCGAAAGCTTCAAATAAAAGATGAATTTCTTCAGTATCAATTCCTGGGCCGGTGTCTTCTACCTCAAAATGAAGGCGGAGTTTTTGATTGGGGCTTAATTCTGGTGTTTTTGAAACAACAGAAACGCCAAGTCTCACCCAGCCAGTTTGGGTAAATTTAATTGCATTTCCCAACAAATTCAGCAAAACTTGGCGTAACTTCCGCTCATCGGTTTTAACATACTTTGGAATGCCGGCATCGCATTGAAAAATCAGTTGCAAATTTTTCGCCGCCGCTTTTAATTCCAACATTTTTAGAAGCATATTCAAAAGTTGAGTTAAATCAAAACTGATTTCATTAAAAGTCGTTCTCCCGGCTTCAATTTTAGAGAGTTCTAAAATATCATCAATCAAAGCTAGTAAATGTTCTCCCGCCCGATTAATAATTCCTAAATTTTTTTGAGATTCCGCCGATAAAGACTTGTCCGCCGTCAATAGTTGACTAAAACCCAAAATCGCATTGAGCGGCGTTCTCAATTCGTGACTCATATTAGCGAGAAACTCACTTTTTGCTCTATTGGCCGCATCCGCAGCTAAAACCGCTTTTTGCAAAGCTTCTTCGGCTTTTTTGCGAGCAGTGATATCGATTAAATACCCAACAAACTCAATAGGATTGTCGTCCGCATCTCGCAATAATTTTAATTCGCTATAAAGCCAAATATAATTACCATTTTGATGTCGAAAGCGATATTCGGAACCGATAAAACTGTCATCCAAAAAAGCAGGTTTGGACTGAAGGAAATTCAAATTTTCTGGATAAACATGATTTGCCCAAAAATCAGGATTATTGACAAAATACTCGGCCTCGTAACCGAGAATGGCTTTAACATTTTCCCCCATAAAAGTTGGGGCATAATTTCCATCAGCCTTGCAGCTAAAAATAACCGCAGGACTAGCAGAAAGGAGATATTGCAAGCGTTCTTTTGCCAGCCTTAATTCTAATTCTGAGCGTTTGCGATCTGTAATTTCAACCACAACAGATCCCAAGTTAAAAGGCTCTTTACCTTTAACAGCAATCGGGAAATAAGATACAACCCAATGGCGCATTACTCCCGGTTGGTTTGGCAATTCTGTGCTGATTTCCTGATTAAGAATTGGTAGGCCGGTTTCCAAAACTTGCCTATAGATTGATTCAACAGTCGGGGCCATTTTAGGCACAACTTCCCACAGCGTTTTGCCAATATGCTCCTCTGCCGGCACACCATTAATTTCTGCCAAGGGTTCATTAATTTGCACAAATCGCAGTTGCCGGTCTAACATATTCATACCTACAGGAGCACAGTTGAAAAAAGCATTTAATCGTGCTTCTCGCAAAGCAAGTTCTTGTTCTAAAGCTTTGCTATCACTGATATCTTTGTGCGTCCCAGTTATTCGCACCGGCCGGCCCTGACTATCACGCTCAGAAACTTTGCCTCGGTTGAGAATCCATTTCCACTCACCCGACTTTGAGCGCATCCGAAATTCCACTTCATAAAACCTTGTTTCGCCTCGTAAATACGCATTTAAAAGTTCATTTACCATCGCCACATCTTCGGGATGTATCAACTTTTCAAAGCTTTTTAAATCATCATAAGTTTCGCTTTTTTCATAACCGAGCATTTGCTTCCAAGCCGCATCTCGATAAATTTTGCCGGTCTTAAGATTCCAATCCCACAAACCTAAATTACTGCCTTCTAAAGCCAGTTGTAAACGTTCTTGACTTGTCCGCAAAGCATCTTCGGCTTGCTTTCGCCCAATCAACGAACTAACCATCGCCGCCACGCCACCCGTTAAATTTAGCAAGCGCTCATTTTTAGCAATCATCAGCCGCTTAAAAAACACTAAAACCACTAACACTTTGTCATTCATTACCACCGGCACCGCAAAAGCAGATTTTAACCCCACTTTTGCCGCAATTTCTCTTCGCAAAAAAGCCGAATTTTTTACCCTCGTAACATCTTCCATCCATTCCGCTTCTCCAGACAACCAAACTCGCCCTGCTAGTCCTTCGTTGGCAGCAAAAGTCTGATTTTCACTCACACGGCGGAATTCTTCTAAAGCCGGTTCACAGCCATACCATCCCCAACTAGGCTCTAAAACCTCACCACCTTCTGCCGGCACCCAAGCTTCTGCAAAATCCCAATTAATAGCCCGACAAATTAAATTTAAAACAATCGCTAAAGCACTATCAACATCAGGAGCTTGGCTAATAGCTTTCGTTGCTTTCAACAACAGCCGCATTTCATCTTCTGCTTGCTTACGAGTTGTAATATCTAAAACCGTTCCAAAAAGCTTTTTGGCTTTTCCTTTTTCATCACTAATTCTTTCTGCTCTTGCTTCAACATTTCTTATAGACCCATCCGGTAGCAAAATCCGCAAATCTAATTTCTCAGAACTTGTCGATTTAATTGCTAAGGAAATGCTTTTCTTAAAAATTCCTCGCTCCTCACGATGAATGAGCTGCAAAAGATTTGCAAAAGTGGGTTCACCATCGGCAGCCTCAAGACCAAAAATGCGAAAAGTTTCCTCAGACCAAATAACTTTTCCCGTATCAAGATCCCATTCCCAATTACCAACATGAGCCACCCTTTGAGCCGCCGCCAAATTTGCCTCACTTTTTTTGAGATTTTCTTCGGCACGAAAACGTTCACTAATATCACGCGCCACCCACGCCACTGTATTATCTGAACTCGGCACAATGCTCGCAGAGAACCACACGTCCTCCTCATCCAATCTTAAACTATATTCCCAATTAACAACCTGCTGTTTTTCTAAAGCACGCCTAACGTGTCGCCTGCATATTTCCCGATTTTCTCCAAAAAATTGTTCCACCGTTTGATTCAAAATATTAGCCCCCGGAGGATATAATTTGTCGGGATTTGTTGGAGCCACTTTGATCGCATTTCCATCCGCATCCACAATCAAGACAATATCGGCCATCGCTTCAAAAAAAGCGCGAATTTCCTGCTGGGAAGACCGCAACTTTTCTTCCATTAAATGACGATCTTTAATCTCCTGTTGTAACTGCTCATTTTGTGCTTGAAGCTGTTTTTGCAGCCTACAAAATTTTAATTGATTCTCAATCCTAGCGATTACTTCTTCTACTTGAAAAGGTTTTGTTATATAATCTGCTCCCCCTTTAGAAAAAGCTTTCACTTTATCAAACGCTTCGGATAAAGCACTCAAAAAAATTACTGGAATATTGCAGGTTTTTTCCGAATCTTTTAGCTGCGAACAAACTTCATATCCCCCTATATCAGGCATCATAATATCTAATAGAATTAGATCAGGAGCCTCCGCCAAAACTGCTTTTAAAACCAACTTCCCATCGGCGATAGGCCGAACCACATAACCCCGTCGGCTCAAAACATCTGTCAACAAGCGTAGACTATTTAAGTCATCATCAACCACTAAAATATTGCCTTTTTCTTGGCTCTTAATTTGTCTCATAGTTTCAGCACCTTTAACCTAAAAATTACCGGAAATTTAACTACTTTGCTCAACTTCAATGCCACCACCCAAGAATTTTAAATTTACTCCTTAATTGTTCGTGATATTTCAATGGCTTTTAATATACTGGTGTAATCAAAATTGTCTGCCAAACCCTTCAGCTTTGCAGCTAACTGAACATTCCTAAGAGAAATCTCATCAATTACCTCATAAATTTCGTGCAAACTAGCGCGGATCGTCGCTATTTCTAAACGATCAACTAAACCCGCATTTACACCAGTAAAATCGGCTGAATTTAAACTTCGCCAATTTGTTATTACTGAAACTTTTTCTGGGTCTTTTGACTCCCAAACATAAGACACACCCAAATGTTTAGACAAACTCTCAAGAATCTCCAAATCTCGAAACGGCTTGCAGATCACCTCATCACAACCCACTTCTAACATCGCCCTTTTTTCTGCCTCAAAACTGCCGGCAGTAACCGCCACAATTACCGTTTTACTCCTTAACAAACACCAACTCCCAACAGAAGACTCTGAAAAATCTTCTTGCTCTCCCATTTCGCTGTTTTTTGGTTCCCCTGCCACCACACCGGCACCCATCCCCAAATTACTCCCTATTTGCGCCTCCCTCGCTCTAATCAAACGAGTCGCCTCCAAACCGTGCATCCCTGCCATTCGCATATCCATAAAAATGATCTGCGGTTCCCACTTTTGCCATAATTTTAACGCCTCAGAGCCATCTTTGGCTTCTTTAATTTTAAAACCAAGCGGACAAAGCAATTTAACCAATAATTGCCGGTTATTCCATTCATCATCAACAATCAAAATGCGATAATCAGGTTGATTCGCCGCCAAACCAATCGCTCGCCGCCTTGGCATTTCCCCCACATCCTGATTCCCACTCTCTACCAAACCCACCTCAATATCAAACTTAAAAATACTCCCGCTTCCCACCTGACTGCTAACCGTCATTTTACCCCCCATCATCTCTACAAACTTGCGGCTGATCGGCAAACCCAAACCCGTACCTTCTTGTGATTTTTGGCCGGTTCTTGTCTGCAAAAACGGCTCAAAAATTCTTTCCAATTCCCTCTCAGGAATACCACAGCCGGTATCTTCAATCTCAAAACCAAGTCTTATCTTTTCCCTCTTTTCTATCCGTTGTTTTTCCTCTTCAGCTTCAGCCGATATATCCACCGGCAAACCTAAAAATTCCCCCACCCCTACACGCAGACAAACACCCCCATCTTTCGTAAACTTCATCGCATTTCCCATCAAATTAATCAAAACTTGCCGCAATTTAATTTCATCCGTCCGTACCCATTCAGGAACCTGCTCACCAACCGAAAACATTAACTGTAAATTCTGCTCTCTCCCCCGCAAACTAAACATCTTCTCTAAATCATTAAGAAAAGCGAATAAATTAAAACTTTCTTCATAAACCGTCGTGCGATTCGCTTCAATCTTAGCCATATCTAGCACATCATTAATCAGCGTCAGCAAATGTTCACCACTACGGTTAATAATCCCAATATTTTCTCGGTGTTCCTCCGAAATATCCTGACTATCGCTCATTAATTGAGCAAAGCCAAGAATCGCATTTAAAGGCGTTCTCAACTCATGGCTCATATTCGCCAAAAAAGCACTTTTAGCAAAAGAAGCAGCATTAGCAGCCTCCACAGCTTCTTGCAATTGCAAAGATTGATTTTGAACCTTTGCAAACAATTCTGCTTGTTGAACAGCCACCCCTAACTGAATACCCACTTGAGCCAGCATTTGCACTTCAGGCTCTTTCCAATCGCGGGGCATATTATTTTGATAAGCAGTCAATAAACCCCATAAATTTTCAACAGCAGCCACAGGAACCACAGAAAAAGAACGCGCTTGAAACTGCTCTAATAATTTAATATGACAATCAGTTAACCCCGCATTATAAATATCCTTCACCGCCAAAGTTTCCTGATAGCGATAACGCCCACCTTGAGTTTCTTGTAAATAAGAATCTTCCCAAACCTGCTTAATATTATCACCCACCAGCGGCACCCAGCCCTCAGCAACAGACTCCGCAATAAATTCGCCACTATAATCAGCAAAAAAGCGGTAAACACTAACACGCGAACATCCCAACGTTTGGCGTAATTCCTCAGTCACAGTCCGAAAAATAGTGTCCAAATCAAAAGTTTCTCGCATTTTTTGTGTCACTTGGCGCATCGTTTTTTCGCGTTCTAAAGCTTCTCGTAAAGCTATCTCTGCACCTTTGCGAGCCGTTATATCTAAAGAAATAACAGTCACAATCCAGCCGTTTTGCCCTTCATCCCAGCGGGAATTATTTGTTTGAGAAATCCAACGTAAACTGCCATCTTTATGCAAAAATCGATATTCATAATTTCCCGTTCGCTCCGCGAAAATATCAGCATATAAAACCTCTGACACCGCCTGCCAATCTTCCCTCACAATCCGACTTGCCCAGAGGTCTTTATCAGCTATTAATTCTTGGGAAGTATAGCCAGAAATCGCCTCACAGCCGGCAGCAATATGAGCAATTTCCCAATTCTCATCCTCAAACACCCGCAAACTGCTAATCGCGGCAATCGCATTATTCAAAATATCATTTAACTTCGCTTTTGATGCCTCAATTTGAGATTCACTCCGCTGTAAAGCCTCAGTTCTATCTTGTACTTGCGCTTCTAAAGTGCGATTGTAATCTGCCAAAATTTGCTGCGTTTTTCTGCGTTCGCTGATATCCACAAAAGCATTAATTGTATAAATCACAACCCCTTCTTTATTAAACACAGGACTAGCCCGTACTTCCAAAGGAATCACTACCCCATCACTGCGCCGAACTTCAAGATCATCCGCCACAACAATTTCCCCAGCCAAAGCCCGGAAAGCCGGCAATTCCTCAGCAGGATAAAGCTCATTTGTCCCACTTTTGTATATTTGATAAGCTTGTGAAATTGCCGCCGCTGGCAAATCAAAAACCACGCCCTTATCAAGAATCTTTCGGCCTATATTATTAACAACAATAATCTGCCCCTTTGCATCAAAAACCGATACACCAATAGGAACCGCCTCTAAAAGCGTAGAGAACTTTTTATGACTTTCTTTAAGCGCCTCAAAAGACTCCTTAAGCGACTGAGCCATGCGATTAAAAGAAACCGTTAACTCCCCCACTTCCTCAGCACCCATCACCGGAATATTGCCTTGAAATTCCCCAAAAGTGATATTTTTTGCCGCCGCATTTAAACGCAAAATCGGTCGCGTTATCCAGCGAGCCGTTAAAATCCCAATAACAATCGCCCCCATAAACGTAGCAAAACAAAGCAAGATTGTCAGGCGAGTATTGTCATTAATCCGCCCCATAAAATCCGACTCAGGGACAGTAATAATCATTATCCAATCTAAACCAAACCGATCTCGATAGGGAAAAATCTGCACAAATTGTCTTTCCCCATTGCTGCTGACAAAAGAAAATTTTTTTGGTTGTTGTAAATTTTCAAAACCAAATTTGCTTGCTAATTGTTCGGCAATTTCGCGCGTTTGCCTATCTTGACTATTCAGCATAGGTAATCTCTGAGAATCAGCCGGCGTTGGCAGATAATAAGCCTTTTCTAATGTAGATGTCGCCACCAAATCACCCGAACGCTCAATAATAAAAGCTTTTCCTGAGCGAGAAAAACGCAATTGATTGAGAAAGGTACTAATATTACCTAGAGGAACATCCGAAGTAAAAAAGCCTTGCAATTGTTCCCCCCGATCATAAACCGGCATTGCAGCGATCATTCCTAAACTAAGCCCTGCTCGGTAAACAAAAATCGGTGTCCAAGTTTGCTTTCCCACAGCTTTTGCATGGCGATACCAAGGCAATTTCCGAAAATCGTCAGCCAATGTATAAAGCAATTTTTCAGGATTACCAAAAGAGTCAACCGAATAAAATTTCCGTAGACCGGCTTCGGCATTTGTCATTTTACTCAAGTAGCGGCTACCAATCGTCGCATTATGTCCCATTAAGCTTCGGACTTGTTCGCGTATTTCCTCAGAATGAATCCGTGCATAACTAATATATTCTTGTTGCTCATTCCAGAAAGTAATCGACGAAATCGATTGATACACGATCATCTGCTGCCAAAACTGTTTTCGCAATTGCTCAAAATCTTTTATATTTAAAGTCTCCTGCTCTACAGCAAGCCGGTTTGCTTCAATAACTTGGTGTGGTGCCTCAAAGTATCTATCAAGGCGATCAGTGATTCGTCCTGATACCTCATTCATCAATTGATTAGCCAAGTCTTCAACAGCTTGCTGCCCGTTTTTATAAGAAAAATATCCCACCAATCCAACCGCCGCCAGCGTTTGCAGCACAAAAGGAACGATTAGAACGGTTCGTAAATTAAATTTAACAATCTTGCTACCAACCACGAATTGTCATTTTTTTTAAAGATAATAAAAGTGTAATTGGATTTTTCCAAAAAAATCACTTTCCCCAACTCATCCAAAAGCCTTGAAACCCTCTCCCACCCAAAGCCGGCAAAAACCTGACTCTTGAACAATGAAAAGCGATAATTTTAGGAAACCAACTTCAAACAACAACACTTGTGAAATACTTTTTCTTAACCGAAGGATGGACAATCGGGCGAGTATGGACAGCCGAAGGACTGTGGAACGAACTCGCCTGGAGACGACCAGCCGACATCCAACGACTCAACCTCTGCTTACTCGAAACCGGCGAAAAACTTTGGCTTTACCGCGTTGAAGAAGCCGTTCTCATGGTAGAAGTCAAACCCATCTTACCGCCCAGCGATCCAGAAGCCCAACCCTTCGCCCAAGTCGTCCTCAAACGCCTAATCACCGCAGATCAAGTCATTGAAAGACTTTGCTCAACAGCCGCCCTTTGCCAAACCGGCGGCATCCTTGAATTTATCGACAACCCCAAACCGCAAAATTAATAAATAGAGTAAAAATCCCGATCCGAGCCACGAAAATAAACAACCGGCTTGCATTCGAGCCCCTCAATGGTTACACTTCTTTAAATACTACTCATTTTCGAGCGTAGTCTTGTCAAACAGCCCGCAACCAAACCCAAGCAAAACTTGCGGTAAAAATTGCCGACAGTTAAGACAGCCGCGCATAATCAGAAAATTGATAAAGTTTAACCAAACATCGCTAATTGAGGAGGAGTCGTAGTCAATGGGACTACCCTGGTACCGAGTACACACAGTCGTCCTGAATGACCCAGGCCGGTTGATTGCAGTACACTTAATGCACACCGCCCTCGTCGCGGGCTGGGCCGGCTCTATGGCCCTCTATGAACTCGCCATTTTTGACCCCAGCGATCCCGTCCTCAACCCCATGTGGCGTCAGGGGATGTTCGTCATGCCCTTTATGGCACGTTTGGGAGTCACCGGCTCTTGGCGTGGTTGGAGCATCACCGGCGAAACCGCCGTTGACCCCGGCTTCTGGAGTTTTGAAGGCGTAGCCGCCGCCCACATTATCTTGTCCGGGTTGCTATTTTTAGCCGCCTGCTGGCACTGGGTATATTGGGATCTCGAACTCTTCAGAGACCCCCGCACCGGCGAACCGGCCCTCGACCTGCCGAAAATGTTCGGCATTCACCTGTTTTTATCCGGTCTACTTTGCTTCGGTTTCGGAGCCTTCCACCTCAGCGGTCTATTTGGCCCCGGTATGTGGGTTTCTGACCCCTACGGACTCACGGGCCACGTTGAAGCAGTCGCACCCGCTTGGGGGCCAGAAGGTTTTAACCCCTTCAACCCCGGTGGTATCGTCGCTCACCACATCGCCGCTGGTATTGTAGGCATTATTGCTGGTTTGTTCCACCTCAGCGTCCGTCCCCCAGAACGCCTCTACCGCGCTCTGCGGATGGGTAACATCGAAACTGTGCTCTCCAGCAGTATCGCTGCGGTTTTCTTTGCAGCCTTTGTTGTCGCCGGCACCATGTGGTATGGCTCAGCAGCCACCCCCATCGAATTGTTTGGCCCCACCCGCTATCAGTGGGATAACGGCTACTTCCAACAAGAAATTCAGCGCCGCGTAGAAACCAGTCTGGCAGAAGGCCAAAACCAAGCCCAAGCCTACGAAGAAATTCCTGAAAAACTGGCTTTCTATGACTACGTTGGCAACAACCCCGCAAAAGGCGGTCTGTTCCGTGTAGGCCCAATGAACAATGGCGACGGCTTAGCCAAAGGTTGGCAAGGTCACGCCGTATTTAAAGATGGTGAAGGACGCGAATTATTTGTTCGCCGCATCCCCAACTTCTTTGAAACTTTCCCCGTGCTTTTGGTTGACAAAGACGGTGTACTCCGCGCCGACATTCCTTTCCGTCGCGCTGAGTCTAAATACAACTTTGAGCAAGCCGGTGTAAGTGTCAGCTTCTATGGTGGTGAACTCGACGGTCAAACCTTCGATGACCCCTCCACAGTCAAGAAATTTGCCCGTAAAGCTCAACAAGGCGAAATCTTCGACTTCGACCGCGAAGTTTTCAACTCTGATGGTGTGTTCCGCACCAGCCCTCGCGGTTGGTTCACCTACGGCCACGCTTGCTTTGCGTTGTTGTTCTTCTTTGGACACATTTGGCACGGCACCCGCACCATCTTCCGCGATGTGTTTGCTGGTGTTGACCCCGAACTCTCCGAACAAGTCGAGTTTGGTCTGTTCCAGAAACTCGGTGATACCACGACTCGTAAGCAAGAAGTATAGACCCTGTTTGATTGGTGTAGAGGCGCTCTTGGTAGTGTCTCTACACTCAAATAAAAGTATCTTGGTAACTAATTAGCTCCTGAGAGAATCCGCAAATGGAAAGCTTTGTTTACGTTCTAATTTTGGCAATGACTATCGGCTTACTATTTTTTGCTATCGCATTTCGGGAACCCCCCCGGATCGAGAAAAAATAAGCCTCTTCTCTGTTTTCTGATTATTCCTGACTCCCTCTATGAGGCCGGTTCAGGAATACAATTTTGGAAAATACCCCGCCAGAGCAGTGCAAAACCGGCTCTGGTTTTTGTTTGTTTGGTAAAATATCTTTTCTATTAAATTCTCTCGGCAAGCAATGGTGGAGGGAGGCTGTCGCACTCTTCTTTTGTTTGCAAGATAGTTCTTCCTTATCAATTTTAGCATAGCATGGCTGGGGGATGGATGTCAAGCCTTCTCCTCTTCTTTATTAGAGGCCGGTTTTTCAAAAATTAATTTGTTTTGTCTTTCTGTTTGCTTATTCTTGATGACAATCTTTTTGCTTATTAACAAGATATTAGACGATTTGTCAAGAGTATTTATACTTAAAATTAGTCCTTTTTCCAAAAGATCCGACAATTCCGACATCTTTGCCCAAAAAGATCCGACAATTCCGACATCTTTTTTGTTGTCATCTTCCCAAAGACTGAGTAATAATATGTCTAAAGGCAGAAAAACTGAGAAATTCAGCAAACGTACAAGCTTAAGCGGTAAATTTAAGAGCTTTTGAGGTTTGACTTTCCTTTCGTCCTGCTTGTTAGGTGCATTTAAATTGTTCAAAATCTTACACTCTACACTCGACAAATTCATGTCTCAACAACAAAGCACCGGCAATAACGATATTTTAATAGGCACAATAGATGCAGATATCCTTAGTGGAAAAGCCGGCAATGATATCTTACTCGGCTATATTAATGACGATCTGCTGTTTGGCAATGCAGACGATGACTTAGTATTTGGCAATCAAGGCAATGATACCCTACGGGGGGGACGCGGAAACGACCTCTTACAGGGAGGCGCGGATAATGATCAAGTTTCTGGCGATCTTGGCAATGATACAGTTAATGGTGAGCTAGGCAACGATACTTTATTTGGCGGAAGTTCTGACGGCAGCAATAATGATAGTAACGGGCAAGACGTACTCATCGGCGGTGCCGGGGATGATTTAATTTTCGGTAATGGTGGAGAAGATCAACTTTTCGGAAACACCGGCACCGATACCCTAGCCGGTGGAAAAGGTAATGATACGCTTAATGGTGGAGCCGGTAACGATATCTTATCAGGAGATATGGGAGACGACCGGCTTGTTGGAGACTTAGGGACAGATACCCTAACAGGCGCTTCTGGAAATGATACCTTTGTGATAGGCTTACGCAGAGATATCGCTGGAATTTTATCAACAGGCGGAGCTTCAATAGAGCAGGCAGACTCGATCACAGATTTTGTCAAAGGTCAAGATAAAATTGAAATCCTGGGTGGATTAACTTTTGAGCAATTAAGGATTTTTGCCGGTACTGGTGAGTATGCTGGGTTTAGCATTATTCAAGAAACGGTTTCCGGGCACTATTTATCAATTTTACGGGGCATAGAAGCGGCTACAATTGAGCGTAGTGATTTTGTAGGGTTGGCTGCTTCAACACCGGCACCGGCACCAAACCCAACACCGGCACCAACACCAAACCCAACACCGGCACCCACACCAGATCCCACACCAGATCCCACACCAGATCCCACACCAGATCCCACACCAGATCCCACACCAGATCCCACACCAGATCCCAC